>SKRW01000277.1 GCA_007118295.1 Paracoccaceae bacterium
ATCGGCAGACACCTTTTCTACCTGATTGCCGGTGATGAAACTGGCCATGTGCAGCGCATGGATGCCGCAATCGGCGAACTGCCCCGACACACCCGCCATCGCCGGATCATAGCGCCAGCGCACGCGCGGATTGTCGGCATCAGTGGCATCGCCATGATGGCCATGGCTGAAATTCGTCACCACCAGTCGCACGTGGCCAATCTGGCCGCTGCGCACCATGGCGCGCATTTCGCGCACCATGGGATAGGCCGAATAGCAGTAATTCACTGCACAGATCTTGCCTGATGCACGCGCCACGCGCACGATCTCTTCGCCTTCTGCCACTGTCATGGTCATGGGCTTTTCGCACAGCACATGAAAGCCCGCTTCCAGAAAGGCTTTGGTGATCTCGAAATGGGTGGCGTTCGGTGTGGCAACGGTGACCAGGTCCACCCGGTCATCGCGCCCGCGCTCTCCTTCCAGCATCTCGCGCCAGTCGCCATAGGCGCGGTCTGCGGCCACCCCAAGGCGCTGCGCATAGGCGCGGCCCTTGTCGGCATCATGGTCCAGCGCGCCCGCCGACAGGGTGAAGTTTCCATCCGCCAAAGCACCCAGCCTGTGCGCTGGCCCGATCTGGCTGCCTTCGCCGCCGCCAATCATTCCCCAGTTCAGTTTCATTCCGCGATCCTTTCAGAACCCGATGCTTTGCAGATATTCCCGGTTCGCGCGCGCATCATCGACGGGCGACACATCCAGCGTCGGGTCGCAATCCTGCTCGACGGTGCACCAGCCCTGGAACCCGTGATCCAGCAGCAGTTGCCGCACCGCCGGGAAATCGACATCGCCCTGACCCAGATTGCAGAAGATGCCCTGCCCGCAGGCGTCATAGAACCCTGTGCCTTTGGAGATGACATCCGCCTTTACGCTGGGGGATATGTCCTTGAAATGCATATAGGAAATGCGGTCCATATGCCTGCGCATGAAAGCGACCGGATCAAAGCCCGCATAGGAATGGTGGCCTGTGTCGAAGCAGATCTTCAGAATGTCATCGCGCACTTCATCCAGCAGGCGTTCCAGTTCCGGCTCGAAATCCATGAAGCCTGCCGCATGGGCATGAATGCCGACGGTCAGCCCGTAGTCTTCGGCCCCCATCCGCGCGACATGGGCGATGCTGTCGCGAAACGTTGTCCATTCGACCGCGTCCATCTGCTCGGCGGCATCGGCCCGCCCCGCTGTGGGCGCGCGGCGTGGCGAGATGGAATCGATCAAAACCAGATGCTGCGCGCCATGCGCGACCAGCGCCTTGCAGGTGCGCACCGCGCCATCCAGCACGTTCTCCCACTGATCCGGGTCATGAAAGGCGCGGAACACCACGCCGCCGATCAACTCCAGCCCGTGTTCGTCCAGCGCTTCGGCCAGCAGGGCCGGGTCTTCGGGCATGAAGCCCACAGGGCCCAACTCGATCCCGGTATAGCCAGCGGCGCTGCATTCCTGCAGCACGCGCCGCCACGGGGGGTTGCGCGGATCTTCGGGGAACTCGACGCCCCAGGAACAGGGGGCATTGCCGATGCGAATAGTCATGCTTGGGGCCCTTTCAGCCAAGTGGTACGGAATGCCAGCGGCCATCCGTGGCCGAGGCGAAGGCAGTCTCGATCACCTGCGCGACAGCCAGCCCGTCGCGGAAGGTGGGCCAGACGGGCTGACCTGAATGGATAGCGCGCAGAAAATCGCGCGCCTCGATGATGATCTGGTCCTGATAGCCGGTGCCATGCCCCGGCCCCTGACAGAATGGCAGGTAATCGGGGTGGGCGGGGCCGGTCAGGATCTTCGTGAAACCACGTGTCGCCTCTGGCCCATCAGCCCGGTAAAGCCAGACCGCGTTCTGATCTTCCTGATCAAAGCGGATAGCCCCCTTTGTGCCATGAATTTCATAGGTATAGCCCATCTTGCGCCCTGTCGCGGCGCGGCTGAAATACAAATGCCCCATCACACCCGAGGCAAAGCGCACCATCATCTGAGCATGATCGTCATTATCAACCGATTGGGGGCCATTGGGGCCGGGGCGCGTGGGGTGGATAGTTTCGATGCGTGCCGAAAGCTCTGCGATTTCGCCCAATAGCGCCAGCGCGCAATTGATCATGTGGGGTGCCAGATCGCCCATGCACCCATTCGGGCGGCCATGACAGCGCCAGTTTGCGGGGATGTCGGGATCGGCCAGAAAATCTTCGGTATGCTCGCCGCGAAACCATGTCACGTTACCGATTGCGCCATCGGCCAGAAGTTGGCGCACGAATTGCGTCGCGGGCGTCCGAATATAGTTGAACCCGATCATATTGGGCAGGCCAGACGCTTCGGCCGCTGCGACCATGGCCTGCGCATCTGCCAGCGATGCGCCCAATGGCTTTTCGCAGAACACCGGTTTGCCTGCGGCAAAGGCGGCCTCGGCAATTGCGCGATGCGTGACTTGCGGGGATGCGATTACCACAGCCTCGACCCGCGCATCCGCCACCAGAGCGCGCCAGTCGTCTGCCGCACGCGCAAAGCCATAAGCTGCGCAGTAGCGTTCTGATGATTCGGGGCTTGAGGCTGCCACCATTTCCAGACGCGGGCGCAATGGTGTATCAAAGACCGCCCCGACAGCAGAAAGCGCAACAGCATGGGCCTTGCCCATATAGCCGCCGCCAACAAGTCCGATTCCGATCTCTTGCATGATTCGTCCTTCATGTTGCGTGACTCGGGTTGCAACCGGTTGCAAAATTGTTATCCTCTGTGGCAACATCGCGCAACCGGCAATCACCAAAGCCTGCGCGGATCAGCTATGGGGGGGCAAGGAATGACAGCGGCAGGCAACACAATCCGGCTGACAACGGCGCAGGCCATCACGCGCTATCTGTTGAACCAGTTCATCGAGATTGACGGTGTCGAGACGCGCATCTGCGGCGGTGGTTTCGGCATTTTCGGGCATGGTAATGTGCCCTGTCTGGGCGAGGCGCTGTATCCGCATATTGACGCGCTGCCGCTCTATCGTGGCCAGAACGAGCAAAGCATGGGTTTTGCGGCTGCAGCCTATGCGAAATATCACCTTCGGCGGCGATTCATGTTCTGCACGGCCAGTGCCGGACCGGGGACCGCCAATCTGCTGACGGCGGTCGCACTGGCACATGCCAACCGCCTGCCCATGCTGATGCTGTGTGGTGATACATTTCTCACCCGCCTGCCCGACCCGGTGCTGCAACAGCTAGAGCATTTCGGCAATCCGACGCTGGGCGTGAATGATGCGTTCAGGTCCGTCACCCGTTTCTGGGACCGGATCACCCATCCGGCACAGGTGATCCAGTCCCTGCCCGCTGCTTTGGCCACAATGCTGGACCCCGCCGATTGCGGCCCGGCCTTTATTGGCCTGCCGCAGGATGTGCAGGGCTGGGTCTATGATTACCCTGAAAGTTTCTTTGACCGCCGTGTTCACCGCATCCGCAGGCAAGCGCCAGATGTGGCAGAGGTTACAGACGCGGCAGCCCTTCTGGCCGGTGCTGCGCGCCCTATGATCATCGCGGGCGGGGGCGTGCAATATTCCGGCGCTGTGGCGGAACTGACTGCCTTTGCCGAGGCGCATGGTATCCCGGTTGTCGAAACCATCGCCGGGCGCGCGAACCTGCTGGCCACGCATCCGCTGAATATCGGCCCCATTGGTGTCACGGGGTCGGATAGCGCCAATACCATCGCCGAGCAGGCAGACGTCATTCTGGCCGTGGGCACGCGGTTGCAGGATTTCACGACCGGGTCATGGACGGCCTTTGCCGGGGATGCGCGGATCATCGGGCTGAATGTGGGGCGGCATGATGCGATGAAGCACCTGTCCCTGCCGGTTGTGGGCGATGCGAAACTGGCCTTGACGGCGCTGGGCGGCGCTCTGGGCGGTTATCGCGCGCCCGCTGGCTGGACGGAACAGGCGCAGGACGAACGGCGCACATGGGATGCCTATGTTGCGGAAAATGTGGCGCATGGAAACCGCCCCAACAGCTACGCGCAGGCCATTGGCGTTGTGAACGCACTCTGTGATCCGCGCGACCGGGTGGTGACGGCGGCTGGCGGCTTGCCCGCCGAAGTGACCGCGAACTGGCGCACGCTGGATGTCGGCACAGTCGATGTGGAATTCGGCTTTTCCTGCATGGGATACGAGATTGCAGGCGGCTGGGGCGCGCGCATCGCGCAGGCCGAGGGCGAGGCAGATAAAGACACCATCGTCCTTGTTGGCGATGGCAGCTATCTGCTGATGAATTCAGACATCTATTCCTCTGTTCTGACGCAGAAAAAGCTGATCATCCTGGTGCTGGACAATGGCGGTTTCGCGGTCATCAACAAGTTGCAGAACAATACCGGGCAGGAGAGTTTCAACAACCTGATCGCCGATTGCCCGACAGTGCCAGAACCGTTCACCGTGGATTTCGAAGCGCATGCGCGGTCCATGGGTGCTGATGCCGTAACAGTGGCCAACCCCGCAGAACTGGGCGCGGCGTTTACCCGCGCCAAGGCATCGGACAAGACGACGGTGATCGTCATGCAGGTGGACCCATACGAGGGGTGGACGACCGGGGGCCATGCGTGGTGGGAAGTCGGCACGCCGCAAGTCTCTGACTATGCCAATGTCCGCGACAAACATGCCGAGATAGAGGCCTCGCGCGCCAAACAGCGGCAGGGGGTTTAGGATGCAGATCAAGGGCAATCGCTTTGTCATCATCGGGCGGGCGGGGATGGATTTCTACCCTGACCCTCCGGGCACCAGAACCGAGGATGCCACGCAGTTTTTCGCCTGTCTGGGGGGATCATCTGCCAATATCGGGGTTGCGATCTGCAAGCTGGGCGGCAGCGCGGATCTGGTCACCTGCGTGTCGGATGATGCCATCGGACGCTTTGCGCTGAATGAACTGGACAAATACGGCATTGGCCGCGCGCATGTGCGATCTGTGCGCGGCGAGGCGCGCAATTCGTTGGCCGTGGTGGAGAGCCGGATTGAGGATCATCAATCGGTCATCTACCGCAACGGGGCGGCTGATTTCGAGATGACGATGGCCGATGTCGAGGCGGTGGATTATGGCCGCTATGATGCGCTGATCACCACCGGCACGGTTTTCGCGGCGGAACCTTCCCGCTCTGCCGCGTTCCGGGGGTTTGAGCTGGCCAGGGCGGCGGGCCTGCCCCTGATCTTTGATATCGACTACCGCCCCTACTCATGGCCTTCGGCGGAGGTGGCGGCAGAAGTGTATTCCCGCGCCGGGGCCATGTGCGATGTGATCGTCGGCAATGACGTTGAATTCGGCTTCATGGCGGGGGATTACGCAGGCGGGCTGGACAAGGCGCGCGAACTGGTCGCAAAGGGTGCGAAGCTCGCTGTCTACAAGATGGGCGAGAAGGGCGCGATCACCATAACGCCCGAGGGCGAAATCACGACCGGCATCTACCGCACCAAGGCGCTCAAACCTACTGGCGCGGGCGACAGTTTCATGGGGGGGCTGGTGGCCGGGCTTGCGGCTGGTCTGCCCGTGCGCGACGCAGTGCTGCAAGGCTCTGCTGCGGCGGCGATGGTGGTGGCGCGCGTCGGATGCGCCCCTGCCATGCCCACCCGACAAGAGCTTGACGATTTCCTGAAGCACCAAGCCGATCCAAGCGCGGCCTGAAAGGACGACCCATGCATATCGCCCCCCATGACAACGCGAACCGCCCCATTGTCGATGTGGACGACGCCCATGTTCCGCTGGTCTATTTCAACATCGTCAGGCTGAAAGCGGGCGAGAGTTTCGAGTATCGCGTGCCGGGCTATGAAACCTGCGTTGTTCCGGCCACTGGTACGGTTACAGTGGAAACGGGCGGCGAGGCATTCGCCGGGATCGGCCATCGCGGCGCGGATGTCTGGGATGGCGAACCCGAGGGCGTCTATGTCCCTACGAACACAGGCGCGCGCATCAC
>SKRW01000309.1 GCA_007118295.1 Paracoccaceae bacterium
CGCAGGTCGCGGCTCCCCTGCTGGCACAGGAACGGGTCCGGTCAACTTCGGTTTATGAACAACTCGACCTGTTCGGCGATGTGTTCGAGCGCATCCGCAACCAGTATGTTGACGAGCCCGATACCGCCAAGCTGATCGAGGCTGCGATCAACGGCATGCTGATGTCGCTTGACCCCCATTCGGGGTATCTTCCCCCTGATGATTTTGACGACATGCGCACCCAGACACGTGGCTCTTTCGGCGGGCTGGGGATCGAGGTGACGCAAGAGGATGGCTTTATCAAAGTCGTCACTCCGATGGACGGCACCCCCGCCGACAAGGCGGGCGTCGAACCGGGTGATCTGATCACCCATGTCGATGGCGAATCGGTTCTGGGTCTGACGCTCAGTCAGGCGGTCGAAATGATGCGCGGCCCGGTGGGGTCCGAGATTATCATTACCGTCGTGCGCGAAGGAGCGTCCGAACCCTTTGATCTGTCGATCATCCGCGATACCATCCGTCTGCAGGCCGTGCGCGTGCGTACCGAAGGTGACAATATCATCCTGCGCGTGACCACCTTCAACGAACAGACTTTCCCCAACCTGCGCGACGGGTTGGCAGAAGCCATTGACGACATGGGCGGGATCGACCGTCTTGGCGGGGTTGTGCTGGATATGCGCAACAACCCCGGTGGCCTGCTGACACAGGCAATCCGGGTGTCGGATGCCTTTCTCAATCAGGGCGAGATCGTTTCGACCCGTGGCCGCGAAGAGGCCGCAGGCGAGCGGTTCAATGCGCAGGCCGGTGACCTGATCGAGGGCAAGCCTCTGGTCGTGCTGATCAATGGCGGGTCGGCCTCTGCGTCCGAAATCGTTGCAGGTGCGCTTCAGGACCACCGCCGCGCGATTGTCGTGGGGACACGCAGCTTTGGCAAAGGGTCGGTGCAGACCGTCATGCCATTGCGCGGTGACGGTGCGATCCGGCTGACGACCTCGCTGTACTACACCCCGTCGGGGCGTTCTATTCAGGCACTGGGCGTCTCGCCCGATATCGTTGTCGAACAACCGCGCCGCCAGCCGATCTCCGAGGACGAGCCCGAAACCAACCGGCCCCCACGGTCCGAAGCGGATCTGCGCGGGCGGTTGGAGAATCGCGACATGACCGATGATGAGCGTCGCCTGATGGAGGAAGAGCGCGAAAAGGCCGAGACCGTCGCGCGCCTGCGCGAAGAGGACTACCAGCTTGCCTATGCACTCGACATCCTGCGCGGGTTGTCGGCTCTGAACGGTCGCCAATGACACCTGACCAGGTTGCGACCCTGCCCTACAGGCCCTGCGTCGGTGTGATGCTGATAAACGATGCAGGGCTGATCTTTGCCGCAAGGCGCATCGACAGCACGGCTGCGTGGCAAATGCCGCAGGGCGGGATTGATGCGGATGAGAATCCGGGTGTCGCCGCCCTGCGCGAGTTGCGCGAGGAAACCAGTGTCACCCCGGACCTCGTGATACCGCTGGCCGAAACGCGCGACTGGCTGGCCTATGATATCCCGCCCGAAATGGTGCCGAATATCTGGGGCGGAAAATTTCGCGGCCAGAAACAGCGTTGGTTCCTGATGCGCTATACCGGACAGGACAACCAGATCGATCTTGCGACCGACCACCCGGAGTTCACCGACTGGCGCTGGCTGCAGGCGCAAGAGATGCTCGACGCCATTGTGCCTTTCAAGCGCGACATCTATGCCGCCGTGATCGATGAATTCAGCGAGTGGCTGGCCTGAGCCGTCAGCCCGATCTGAAAACGGCAGTGTCTGTCACGGTGTTTACCCAGTAGGGTGGGTGCTGTGCACCCACCATCCCCGCTGAAAACGTGGCAGACAGTCAGTCGCCGGGGCGTTTCAGGCTGAACACGTCGCGCACCACAGCATAATCGCGGTAGCCACAGCGGGCCAGTGGCTGATAGCGCGTGATGTCAAAGATTCCATCGACCACACAATCCTCGCGCAGATGCACGCCCACCACTTCGCCCAGAACGAGGAAATTCGCCTCGCCCTCCAGTCGGACAATCTGTGTCAGGCGACATTCCAGTGCTGCGGGTGCATCCGCCACGCGGGCGACCGGGATCATCCGGCACTCTTCGCGCGTGATCTGTGCGTGGTCAAATTCGTCCACCTCGCGCGGCCACGGGCCTGATGTCGCGTTCATCACGTCGCGCGCGGCGTGTTCTACCACATTCACGCAAAAGACGCCCGTTTCGCGGATATTCGCGACCGAATCCTTGGTGCCGTCGCGGTCCGGCTTGGCGCTGGTCGAGGCGAACATGACCTGAGGCGGTACATAGGCGACCGCGTTGAAAAACGAATAGGGTGCCAGATTGTCCTGACCGTTTGCCCCACGGGTGGAAATCCAGCCAATGGGGCGAGGGGTGACAATGGCGTTGAAGGGGTTATGCGGCAGGCCGTGGCCATGCCGGGGCTCGTAGAACATGGGGCCTCCGATCTGTTTGCGTGCACCCTAGCGGCATGCTACGCCCCCCGCCAGCGCCGATTTCGGCTTGGGGCGGGCCATGCAACTCACGAAAGAAACACCGGCCGACTGGTGGGAGGTCGAAGCCCTTTATGACCTGTGTTTCGCGCCGGGGCGCGAGGCGCTGTCCTCGTATCGGCTGCGCGACGGGGTGGCCCCTGTCGTCGACCTGTGTCTGGTCCTGCGTGACGAGAACGGGCTGGCCGCCGCGATCCGCTATTGGCCAGTTGTCATCGGGGACGCGCCGGTTCTGTTACTGGGGCCAATTGCGGTTCACCCCACCCATCAGGGCGAGGGTCTGGGCGGCTGGCTGATGCGCGACAGCCTTGCGCGCGCGCGTGGCTTGGGCTGGGCGCGGGTGCTGCTGGTGGGCGATGCACCCTATTACAGCCGTTTCGGCTTTGCCCGGCTTGACCGCGTGCTCATGCCGCCGCCGACAAACCCGGCGCGTGTTCTGGGGCTGGCGCTGGTCGAGCGTGCATGGGACGGGGTCGCGGGCGAAGTCGCCAAGGCCCCACCCAGCACATGAGTTCGCACCTGTGCCGTCAGTCAACCAGTGTCGCGACATAATCCAGCAAGGCCGGGCGCGCGCTTTCCAGCCCGCGTGCCTGCACACGCGCGATGATCTCGGACACCTCGTTCAGATTGGCGCGCCGGATCAGCGATTTCACCGGGCCGATAGACGCCGGGCGCATCGACAAGGACGGGATTCCGATCCCGGCCAGCGCCAGCGCATCCACCGGGCGCCCCGCATCTTCGCCGCAAAAGGACAGGCGCGTTCCGGCGTCGTGGCAGCGGTCCACGACAAGCTGCAGAAAGGTCAGGAAACTGACGCTCAGCGTATCATAGCGCCGCCGCACCAACTCGTTCTCGCGGTCGGCTGCAAAGAAGAACTGCTTGAGGTCATTTCCCCCGATAGAGATGAAATCCGCCTCTTCGAAGAACGCTTTTGGCGCATAGGCCAGCGAACAGCTTTCCAGCATTGCGCCCACTTGCAGGCTTTCGGGCAGGACGTGGCCCAACCTGCGCTCGCGCTCGATCTCGCGCATGAACACATCGCGGGCGCGCGTAAACTCGCTATGCGCTGCCACCAGCGGAAACATCACGCTCAGCGGTCGGCCCGCTGCCGCGCGGATCAGGGCTTGCAACTGCATCCGCAGAACGCCGGGCTTGTCCAGACCCACCCGCAGCGCGCGCCAGCCCATTGCCGGGTTAGGCTCGTCGGGGCGTTTCATATAGGGCATGACCTTGTCTGACCCGATATCGAGCGTGCGAAAATGCACGATCTTGCCTTGTGCTGCATCCAGAACCCGCGCGTAATTCGCCACCAGTTCGGCCCGTTTGGGCATCTTGTCGCGCGCCAGGAACTGCAGTTCAGTGCGAAACAGGCCGACTGCCTCGGCCCCGGATGACGGCAATGACGGCAGATCCGCCATCAGCCCTGCATTCATCTTCAGCGTGATCCGCGTGCCGCAGCGGGCCACGGCAGGCTTGTCGCGCAGGCTGGCATAGCGTTCCTGCGCCTTGGCCTGCATCGCCATCTTGTCGCGAAAGGCGGAACTCACGCTGTCATCGGGGCGCAGATGGACCACACCTTCGGTGCCATCGATCAGAACATGGTCGCCATTCAGCGCCTCGGTGGTGATGCGCGGCACATTGATGATCAGCGGAATGGCCAAGGCGCGCGCCACAATCGTTGCATGGCTGCCAACGGCCCCTTCTTCCAGCACCACACCGCGCAGCTTGCGGCCATATTCCAGCAACTCGCCGGGGCCAATATTGCGCGCCACCAGAATCGGCCGGTCCGGCATTTCCGCGCCAGTCTCATGGCCCTGCCCGGTCAGGATGCGCAGCAGCCGGTTGGACAGGTCATCCAGATCATGCAGGCGGTCGCGCAAGTAGGCATCCGGCACCCGCTCCAGCCGGGCGCGGGCGGCGGATTGTTCTTTTTCGACAGCCGCCTCGGCCGACAGACCAAGCCGAATATCCTCTTCCATGCGCTTCAGCCAGCCGCGCGAATGGGCAAACATGCGGTAGGTCTGCAAGACTTCCTGATGTTCTGCGTCGCGGTTGCCCGCGCGCGACAGCAATTCGTCAATCGAGACGCGCAGCTTCTCGACCGCGTCATTCAGGCGTTCGGCCTCGGCGCGGCTGTCATCATTGACCAGATTGGTGATCACAACACGCGGCTGGTGCAGCCAGACATGGCCCTCGGCCTCGCCTTCCTGTGCTGCCAGCCCGCGCATGGCGAAAGGCAGCTTGTGGGGCGTCGCAAAACCGGTGCCCTCGCCAACAAAGGCACCCAGTTCGGTCATCTCGGCGATGACCATTGCCACCACTTCCAGACCATATAATTCGTCATCCGAATACAAGCGGGGTTCCTTGGCCTGCACGACCAGCACACCCAGCCGTTCCCCCAGCCGTTGGATCGGCACCCCCAGGAAGGACGAAAAGACCTCCTCACCCGTTTCGGGCATGTAGCGAAAACCGGCTTCGGCGGGGGCATTGGCCGTGTTTATCGGCTTGGTCAGACGAGCGACCTTGCCCACCAGCCCCTCACCCAGCCTCAGGCGGGTCTGATGAACCGATTCAGGCCGCAGCCCTTCGGTCGCGCATAGTTCCAGCGTGTCAGCATCGCGGAACAGATAGACCGAGCACACCTCGACGCCCATCGATTCCGCGATGATGGTGGTGATCCGGTCCAACCGCTCCTGACCAGGGTTGGCAAGCGACATTTCATCGCGCAACCGGCGCAGCAATTTGCGACTGTCAGTTTCCGTCCTTTGGGGCATGGCCCCTCCGATCTTGTGGGCGCGGCGGACTTAGCCGGCCTTGTCCAGTTCGAACGCATCATGAAGCGCCTGAACCGCCAGTTCCATATATTTCCTGTCGATCAGGACGGAAATCTTGATCTCGGAAGTGGCGATCACCTTGATATTGACGCCTTCTTGGGCAAGTGCGGTGAACATGCGCGCTGCGACACCCGCATGGCTGCGCATCCCGATGCCGACAACCGAAACCTTTGCCGCATCCGTGTCCACTTCCAGCTTGTCATAGCTGATATGGCCCGCATCGCGCGCGGCTTCCAGCGCTTTGCGGGCGCGCGCAACCTGATCCACCGGGCAGGAAAAGGTCATGTCGGTGACGGGTTTCTCATGCCCCTGATAGTTTTTTTCGGAAATATTCTGCACGATCATGTCCACATTCACCCCGCTATCGGCCAGCGGGCCAAAGATGGCGGCAGCGATGCCGGGGCGGTCCTCGACCGTGACAAGGGTCAGCTTGGCTTCTTCGCGGCTATAGGCCACGCCCGAGACGACTTTCGATTCCATGATTTCATCCTCGTCACAGACCAGAGTTCCTGATGTTTCATCGGTATCATCAAATGATGACAAGACGCGCAGCCGCACCTTGTAGCGCATCGCCAGTTCCACAGA
>SKRW01000239.1 GCA_007118295.1 Paracoccaceae bacterium
CAGAATAGATGCCCTGCTGGATGTTGTTCGGCCCTGAAAACGCCGCGATGAAGTCCATGCCCGCTTCAGCAATGTTCGAATTGGTCACAACAACGGGAATTCCCTCGTTATGCGCATTGCGCACGGCCGGCACAAGCGCCTGACCATCGGTCGGCCAGATGATGATCGCATCGACATTCTGCTGGATCAGGTCCTGCATCTGGCTGATCTGGCGAGCCACATCGCCGCCCGCATCCAGCACGATCACTTCGACATCGGGGTTCGCTTCGGCGGCCTCGATGAAGGCTTGCTCATAAGTCGTCTGGTAGCTGTCGATGCCGACATTGTTCTGCGTGATCCCGATCCGGACCGTGTCTGCCGACGCTGCGCCTGCCAGGGCAAGGGTGCCGCAGCTGGCCAGCAGAATTCTCATTGTATTGGTCATGGTCGTCCTCCCAAAGGTATGTTCTGTGCTGCCCTGCTTTCAGAGGGTCATCTTGCTCTCATCTGACACGCGGAACAGTCTGTGCATGTTCGCTGCCGACAGCCCCCAACAATACCGGAAAATTAGCCGATTTGGACATCAAGATGTTCATATTGATCATTTCGACGATATGATCACCTGTCGGATTTGGACATCTTACCGGAGGAAGACCAATGGTCACAACGCGCAAGGGCGGAACAGTGCCCGAGATTCAGGGAAAGACAAGCGACGTGCGGATGGGGAATATTCAAAAGGACGGTTTTTCGCGAGTGGCGACGCACACTCCGCCCGTTGGCGCGACCGAACCTTCGGCGCTGCCCGCCGCGCTGGCCTTTCTCGAAGCGGTCAATGCAGAACTGGATACCGCGCTGGAGATCGCCGACCCGAATCCGTATCTGAACATGGTGGTTGCGCTGCTGCGCGCGCATCTCAGCGGCAAGATCGTGACCGCGACGATGCTGATCTCGGCCTCTGATGTGCCCTATGCCACAGCGCGGCGGAAATTGCAGAAGATGCTGGAAAGCGGCCTGATCGAGCAGCGCGCCAGAACCCGCTCTGGCCGCTCGTTCTCGCTTCACCCGACGGATCGGCTGATGACCAACTGGGGCCAGTTTGCCGACCGGATCATGCGCCTTGGGGCCGAAGCGACAGGAAGTGCCACGATCAGCGAAAAGGAATATTACTTCGGCGCGTCTTATCTGCCTGCCAGCCAGTCCATCGCGCCCCCGCAAGTGTTGCCCACGCCGCTTCAGATCGGGGGTGGGGTGCGCGTTCTGGTGCACGGGGACCCGACCTTTATGGTGATGGACAACCTAAAGCGTCAGTTTGAACAGATCATCGGCACGAATATCAGCCAGCGCGCCTTTTCCATCGACCGGCTGCGCACCGAAGCGCTGCGCAACGCCGAGCGCCGCTCCAGCAAATATGACATCATCGCGGTCGATCTGCCCTGGATCGGGGAATTTGCCGAAAAGGGCGTTCTGATGCCGCTGGACGCGTGCCTGGAAACTGACCGTCTGGACCCGCCGGATTTTCACACTGCAGGCTGGATGGCGGCGCATTGGGGCGGACGGCCTTACGGCGTGCCCAGCCAGACCACACCGGAATTGCTGTTCTATCGCAAGGACCTGTTTGCCGAGGCCGGGCTTGAAGCGCCCGACACGACGGACAAGCTGATCAAGGCCGCACGCCATTTCCATGATCCTCAGCACGGGCAGTATGGCATCGCCTGGAACGCCGCGCGGGGCACGGCATTGGGGCACCAGTTCCTGATGACCTGTGCCGATTTCGGCCAGCCGATCATCAATCTGGACGAGATCGCGGGCGGATTCGCCGCTGATACGGCTGCGCGCCGCGACATCGTGCCAACAATCGACACGCCATTGGCGCTGGATGCCTGCGAGTTCCTGCTGACCTTGCTGGACCTCTCGCCCCCCGACATTCTATCCATGTCATGGTATGAGCGCGTGCGCCCCTATGCGTCGGGCAAGATCGCGATGGCCTATGGCTACACGCTACTGGCCCCGTATTTCGAGCGCGACCCGGAATCCCCCGCACATGGAAACACCGGCTACCTGCCGCATCCGGCGGGGCCAAAGGGGCGGCCTCTGGCCCCTGTCGGCGGCTATGTGCTGGGGGTACCCGCAAATCTGGCCCCCGAGCGCCGCGCCGCCGCCGCCGAGGCGCTGATCGCCTTCACCTCGCCCGCAGCGCAGAAACTGTACGTCCAGAATGGCAGCCGGACAGCACCGCGCTATTCGGTCGGGGCCGATCCCGAGGTGCGCCGCATCTCGCCCATATTCGAGGCCGTGGACGCGATGTCGCTGCGCGACGAGTTGCAATACTGGCCGCGCCCGCCAATTCCGCAGATTTCCGAGATCATCGAGATCTGCGGTCAGGAAATGCACGACATGCTGCGCGGTGTCACAACACCGCGCGAGGCTTTGAAACGTGCGCAATCGAGGGCCGAAGACGCCTTTTGAATTCAAACCGCGCTGAGGAGGACGCCATGGATACCAACCGCCTGAAAGGCAAGAATATTCTGATCACCGGGGCTGCGCGCGGCATGGGTGCCTGCAATGCCGAACATTTCGCGGCACAAGGCGCGAATGTCTGCCTTGGGGATCTGGATCTGGACGCGGCCCAGTCCCTCGCAGATGAGATCAACGCCAAGGGCAATGGTCGCGCGGTTGCCGTGCGCATGGATGTCACGAGGCGCGAAGACAACGCAAGCGCCGTCGCCGCCACGGTCGAGGCTTTCGGCATGATCAATGTCGGCCTGTTCAATGCGGGCCTCAACAAGCCGCGGTTCTTCATGGATATTGATGAAGACAACTGGGACCTGATCATGAATGTCAACACCAAGGCCATGTGGCTGGGCATGCAGGAAACCGCTCGCCAGATGATCGCGCAAGGCAAGCAGGACTATCCCTACAAGCTGATCAATGTGGGCTCCATCGCGTCGCGCAAGCCGCTGGTCGATGTGACGGTCTATTGCACGTCGAAATACGGCTGTCTGGCGCTGACGCATTGCGGGGCCATCGGACTGGCCGAGCATGGCATCACCGTCAACGGCTATGCGCCGGGTGTCGTGGTCACGCCACTCTGGGAGCAACTGGACAAGGATCTGGTCGATATCGGCTTCAAGGATCGCGAAGGGCAGGCCTATGAGGATATTGTCCGCGATGCGCTGCAGATCAAGCGCGTGTCCTACCCTGATGACGTCAAGGGCACAGCCGCGTTTCTATGCAGTTCCGACAGCGACTACATGACCGGTCAGATGATCCATATCGATGGCGGCTGGTGCATCCAGTAGCGCCGCGCCGAACCCTTCCCCTTTCCCCTTTCAGACAAGTGGTGCGTGCAAGCGCGCACCCTACGGAGTTTTCTCATGTCACGAGCCCTGATGCCCAACCTGCTGACCCCGCAGGATCTTGAACCCAACTGGCGCTGGGAAGGACGATTGCCCGCCTGGGGCCATACGTCGGTCGATTTCGAGCGCCGCATCGACCATGACCGTCTGCGCCGCTACCGTCTGGCGCGCACGCGGCAGGCGCTGCAGGCGTCGGAAGCAGGCACGCTGTTGTTGTTCGATGTGAACAATATTCGCTATGTCAGCGCCACCAAGATCGGTGAGTGGGAGCGCGACAAGATGTGCCGCTTCTGCCTGCTGACGGGCGATGACGCGCCCTATGTCTGGGATTTCGGGTCCGCCGCGATGCACCACAAGAAATTCAGCGACTGGCTGGTGCCCGACCATTGCCGCGCCGGTGTGGTGGGCATGCGCGGCACGATCCCGCCCGAATTCGGGCTGATGCGGCAATATGCCAAGGAAATCGCGGGTCTGATCCGCGACGCGGGCATGGCCGACATGCCCGTGGGCGTGGATTACGCCGAAACCGCCATGTTCCAAGCGCTTGCGGCGGAAGGGCTGAATGTGGTCGATGGCCAGCAGATCATGCTGGCCGCGCGCGAGATCAAGAACTGGGATGAAATCCAGCTTCTGACGCAGGCCGCAGCCATGGTCGATGGCGTCTATCACATGATCTATGAAGAACTGAAACCCGGCATCCGCGAGAATGACATTGTCGCTCTGTCAAACAAGATGCTCTATGAAATGGGCTCGGACGATGTGGAAGCGATCAATGCGATCTCTGGCGAACGGTGCAACCCGCATCCGCACAATTTCACTGACCGCTATTTCCGGCCCGGCGATCAGGCCTTCTTCGACATCCTGCAAAGCTATCAGGGCTATCGGACGTGCTACTACCGCACCTTCAACATTGGCCGCGCGACGCCCGCGCAGAACGACGCATATGTGAAGGCGCGCGAATGGATCGATGCGTCCATCGCCATGATCAAACCGGGTGTCAGCACCGACAAGGTGGCCGAGGTCTGGCCACGCGCCGAGGAATTCGGCTTTCCGGATGAACAGTCGGCCTTTGGGCTGCAATTCGGTCACGGTCTGGGGCTGGCGCTGCATGAGCGGCCCATCATCAGCCGCGCGATCAGTCTGGACCACCCGATGGAGATCAAGACCGGCATGGTTTTCGCGCTGGAAACCTATTGCCCGGCGGCGGATGGCTACTCTGCGGCCCGGATCGAGGAAGAGGTGGTGGTTACGGACACGGGCTGCGAAGTGATCAGCCTGTTTCCGGCCGAAGACCTGCCCATCGCCAACAGGTATTGAACGCCCCTGCCGGGGCGTGCCTCCGGCGGGAGTATTTTTCGCAAGATGAAACTGGGGCATGTGCCCTGAAAGGACATCGCCATGGCCAAGGCCAAGTCGAATACCGAAGACTACCTGCGGATGTATCGCCAGATGGTGCGCATCCGCACTTTCGAGGATAACGCCAACCAGCTTTACCTGTCGGCCAAGATGCCCGGCCTGACGCATATGTATTCGGGCGAGGAAGCGGTCGCGGTGGGGATATGCGAGGCGCTGACCGATGACGACCGCATCACGTCGACTCACCGTGGGCATGGGCATTGCGTGGCCAAGGGGGCCGAGTTCAAGCAGATGTTCTGCGAGTTGCTGGGCAAGGCCGAGGGGTATTGCCGGGGCAAGGGCGGATCAATGCATATCGCCGATCAGAGCCACGGCAACCTTGGCGCGAATGCGATTGTGGGCGGGTCCATGGGCATTGCCACGGGGTCAGCCTTGCGCGCGAAACTGCTGGGCGCCGATGATGTGACGGTCTGCTTCTTTGGCGACGGGGCGACGGCGCAGGGGCTGATGTATGAGGTCATGAACATGGCCGCCCTGTGGACGCTGCCCGTCATCTATGCCTGCGAGAACAATGGCTATTCGGAATATACCAAAACCGAGGAAATCGCGGCGGGGTCCATCACCGCGCGCGCCGAGGCCTTCGGGATCGAGGCGCACCGCGTCGACGGGCAGGATGTGCTGGCGGTGAATGACCTTACACGCAAACTGGTGGCGCGCGCACGCAAGGGCGAAGGGCCGTTTTTCATGGAATTGATGACCTACCGCTACCATGGCCACCATGTCGGCGACATCAACCGCGAATATTACCGCTCCAAGGCCGAAGAGAAGGAGTGGAAAGAGAACCGCGACCCGATCATCCGGTTCCGCGCCCATCTGGTCAGCGAAGGCATCGCCACGGAAGCCGACCTCGATGCGATGAATGCCGAAGTGGAGCGCGACGCGGCCGAAGCTGTCGCCTATGCGCTTGACGCCGCCTACCCCGACGCGTCGGAAGTCGACATGCATGTTTACGCGGCCTGAGGAGAGAATATGATGCGCGAGATAACCCTGTCCCAGGCTGTGAATGAAGCCATTGCCGAAGAAATGCGCCGCGACCCAACAGTGTTTCTGATGGGCGAGGATGTGGCCGAAGCGGGCACGCCGTTCAAGGTGCTGTCGGGCCTCGTCGAGGAGTTCGGCACCGGGCGCGTGATCGATACGCCCATTTCCGAGCCGGGCTTTGTCGGCCTTGCCGTGGGGGC
>SKRW01000226.1 GCA_007118295.1 Paracoccaceae bacterium
GAGCGGCGCGAGATACCATCGGCAAAGGTGAACTTCACCGTGTGATCGTCCAGCGCTTCGGCGTCGGTCACGCGGGCGCTGACAGCTTGCGCGTAGGATGGCAGGCCCTGTTCCAGAAACAGGTTGTGCGAAAACACCACGTCATGCGCCGTCAGCGGCGTGCCATCGGAAAACCGCGCTTCGGGGCGCATATGGAAGATGACCCATTCCTTGCTTTCGGGATACTCCAGCGAATGCGCCAGCAATCCGTAAGCCTCGCCATAGGCATCTGCGGGGACCAGACCACTGCCGAAAGGTTCCGAGGTTTCCAGCAGGCTTTCATAGATGGACGATGAAAACGCACCTGCGCGCCCGCGCCGTGAAAACGGGTTCATCGAATCAAACGTGCCTTGCGCCGAGATTGAAATAGCACCGCCTGCGGGTGCGTCCGGGTTCACATAGCGCAGATGCTCGAAATCCTCGGCGTAGCTCAGGTCGCCATAAAAGGAATAACCATGCGCGCGGATCATGCCCTCTTCGCTGTCCGCAAGGGCCGGAACAGCCAAAAGAGCCGCAATCAGCAGGGCCGAACCCGACACCAGCAGACGCGACATTGCGGAAGGGTCAGGGGCTGTCCGGACGACGGGGGGGCGCAACATGGGGCAATTCCTCCTGTTCTGGCCAATTCTGCGATCAGCACGTTCTTGCTTATCTAGTGTTTCTGGGGCGCTGTCGACATTTGCGCAAGGGGTTCACGGAAACGACAAGGTAATTTGAACGCGGCTGATGAAAAGGAAACAGGCTGCCCGGAATGCGGGCAGCCTGCAATGCCGAGCAATCTGCGCGTAAGATCAGCTTTCGCTTTCGATATAGGCGATCAGGTTGGCGCGGTCCTGTACGTCCGAAATACCACGGAAATTCATCGACGTGCCCGGGGTCACACCACTGGGATTCTGGATGAAGGCGGACAGGATTTCCGGCGTCCAGACATCACCCGCCTGCGTCAGGGCACCCGAATAGTTGAACCCGTCCACTGCACTGATCTCGCGGTTGACAACACCGTGCAGATAGGGGCCGACCCCGTTACGCCCCGCCTCCAGAGCGTGACACGCGCGGCATTGCGACCAGAGCCGCGAGCCCGCACCTGCATCGGCAATCTCGAACGCTTCCTCGAACGACAGTTCGGCAACCGGTTCGGCATCGGCGACATCATCGGCACCTGTATCGATGGTGAAAGCCTGCGGCGCATTCGCGCTTCCGGGCACGTAGATCGCGGAGGCCGCCCAATTGCCCAAAAGGAAAACCAGCAGCGCGCCGCACAGGGCCGCAACTGCCTTGGTGATGACCATAGTGTCGAACATAGCGCAATCCCGGATTAGCCGAAGTTTCCGGTATGTATCCGCTTCCCCTTGTCGGATTCAAGCGGTAGTTACCGCGACGAAATGCCCATACGGGTAAAAACTGTGCAGTGTGAGCGGAAACATGACCGGCAAGATCGCATTTCAGGGAGAGCCCGGCGCCTATTCGCACGAGGCCTGCCGCCTCAAGCATCCCGACCTCGAAGCCGTGCCCTGCCGCACATTCGAAGATGTGATCGAGATGGTGCGCGCCCACAAGGCAGATCTGGCCATGCTGCCGATCGAGAACTCGACCTTCGGGCGCGTGGCCGATATTCACCACCTGCTGCCCGATAGCGGGCTGCATGTTCTGGATGAAGCCTTTGTGCGGGTGCATATCAACCTGCTGGCGCTGCCCGGTGTGACCCTGTCCGAAATCACCCATGCCATGAGCCACACGATGCTGCTGGGACAGTGCCGCAGCTTTCTGAAGGCGCATGACATCCACCGCGTCAAAGGCGCCGATACGGCCGGGTCCGCGCGCGAGGTGGCCCAGCGCGGCGAGCCGACATTGGCGGCACTGGCGTCAGAACTGGCGGGCGAGATCTACGGGCTGGATGTTCTGGCGCGACATATCGAGGATCAGGGCAGCAACACGACCCGTTTTCTCGTCATGGGCCGCAAGGCCGACATGGACCGGCGCGGCGACCATGGCATGATGACCAGCTTTCTGTTCCGGGTGCGCAATATTCCGGCGGCGCTGTACAAGGCAATGGGCGGGTTCGCGACCAATGGCGTGAACATGGTCAAGCTGGAAAGCTACATGGTGAACGGGTCGTTTACTGCCACACAGTTCTTTGCCGAGATCGAGGGCCACCCCGACGACGAGAATGTACGGCTTGCCCTGGAAGAGCTGCGCTATTTCACCTCGTATCTGCATATTCTGGGAACCTATCCGGCAGACCCGGCACGGCGGTAACACTTTGCGAGGGGTAGCTTGGGGGGCTGCCGCCCCCCAAACCCCCTGCTTCAAGGGGGCAATGCCCCCTTGAAAAACCCTGTGAGTATTTCTGGCAAGATGAAGCGGGGCGCGTTATCCCATTTTTTCAAGCACACGCGCCAAGGCTGGCCGCGCAGCCATCTGGCCAAGATAGTCAGCGAGGCGCGGCTCATGAACCGGGAACCTGGCCACTTTCGCCCAGATGCCGCAATGTGTGAGGATGATGTCCGGAACAGTCATCTGTGCACCCATCAGATAGGGCCCCTCGCCCATACGCTGAACCAATGTCTTCTGGCTGTTGGTGAATTCCCAGATCAGCGAGGACTTGATCGCGGATTGGCGCAACTCCTCGGGCAGAACAAAGGAATGGCGCGCGGCCATCCACAGCGCCGAGTCGAATTCATCCAGCAGGAACTGCGTCAGGCTGTCCTGACGCGCGCGGTCCAGTGTGCCCGCTGGATAGGTCAGCGCGCCGTGTTTGTCGGCCAGATACTGGATGATCGCGGTCGAATCGGTAATCGGCGTGCCATCCTCGATCAGCACCGGCACCTTGCCCGCCGGGTTGAAGCTGACCACCCCCTCGGATTGCGGGGCTGCAGGCACATGTTCGTAGGGCTGGTCAAGCTCTTCGAGCATCCACAGGACGCGGGTAGCCCGGCTGTTGGCGCGACCGATGACCGTATACATCCGCCCTCCTTGTTCTCAGCGCCGCGCCAGCATTGCCAGCCGGATCAGCGTGCGTTCCATCACCGCCATGCTGGGCGCGTTCGAGGCTGAACGCAAGGTCAGATCGGCGTCAATCAACTCGGACAGGGCGCGCTCCAGCCGCGCCAGCCCCCAGCGCTGCGCCTGCCCCAGCAAACGGTCGCGGCGTGGGCCAAAAACCGGCGGGCGCAGTCGCTGAATGCCTGCCGACGGTCCGCCCGCGTCAGAGGATATCGCATGCAGGCTGCGGAAATGGCGCATGGCCATGATCGCCAGCGTGACCGCCGCAACGCCCTGCGCTTGCAGGCGTGTCAGCAGCGGCCCGATCTGCGCCGCCTGCCCTTCGGCTACGGCATGCAGCAGATCGTCCACAGCCGCTTCGGTACTGGCCGGCGCGATGGCCGCGACATCGGCAACCGATAGGGGCGTCGCATCGCCATGCTTGTAGAGCGCGAGCTTTTCCAGCATCTGACGAAAATCGCCCGGATCCAGCGCACGCGACAGCGCCACAAGATCGCGCAATGCGTCCGCACCGGGTTGCAATCCCGCCTGCGCAAGGGCTGATTCGATCTCTTCGCGGGTGGGCGGGTCATCATAGATGGCGGCGGCCCCTGCGGCCTTTGCCCCCTCGAACCCCTTGCGCAGTTTCGAACTGGCCTTGAGCGCACCCGCCGTCACCACCAGATGCGCATCCCCTTCACGCCAATCTTTCAGCGCAGGCAGGATGGCGTCAGCATGGGTATCATTGGCCCCCTCGATCAGGACGACACGCGGGCCGGGGAAAAACCCCTGTGCTGTCAGCATGTCCACCACAGTAGGCCCTCGGCGCAACTCGGTCGCCTGAATACGCTCCAGCCGCATTTCCGCCTCGCCCTGCGAGCCGACAATCGCCGCGACCAGTTCCTGCCGCTTGAGTGACACGCGCATGGCATCCTGACCGAAAATCAGCACGCCCGCCAGTTTCGGGTCGGGCTTGGCAATCAGGCGGGCCAGATCGCGGGGGTTGAGCTTCATTCCGCCAGCGCTGCAATCAGGCGACCGGCGACCTGATCGGCCAGAATGCGCATCAACCGGGCCTGCGCATCTTCCTGCGCACGGCGGGTGGCAAGCTGCGTATCGGTGGTCGAGTAACTGGTGAAATTGCGCAGGCTGCCTTCGGTGACGACGTTCTCCGTGGCGACATCGATCAGTGAATAGCTCAAGGTCCCGAACAGCGAAATCCGTGTCTCACCCAGCCCTGCAACGCGGGCCGCGCCGCGCTCGGATGTCTGTATCGTGTATTCCAGCCTGTATCGGGGCGCAGCGGGACGGCCCAACCGCTCTTCGAACGCGGCCACGAAATCGAAATCGCCCGAGCTTTGCGGATCAGCCGCACGCACCTGCCCGCGCAGCGCCTGCCCTGGCCCGCCCGGCGCATAGGCCGGGGTGAACCCACAGGCAGCGGCTGGCAACAGGGCCAGCATCACCAGCAGGGATCTGCGATCAGACAACGACATTCACAATGCGCCCCGGCACCACGATCAGCTTTTTTGGGCTGCCACCCGCCAGAGCCTTGCGCACAGCATCATCCGCCAGCGCAAGCTTTTCAACCTCTTCCTTGGGCAGATCGGCAGGAACCTCTATCTCGGAGCGCCGCTTGCCGTTGATCTGGACAGGCAGGATGATGGTGTCACGCACCAGCATGGCCGGGTCGGCCGTGGGCCATTGCGCCTGCGCGACCAGTCCCTGCCCCTGACCCTGCCCTGCGTGACGCGCCCAGATATCTTCGGCCAGATGCGGCACCATCGGGGCCATAAGCTGTGCCAGCGTGCGCATTGCAGCTTTCTGGGCCGCACCAGAGGCGGCAGAGCGCGACAGCGTATTGGTAAAGGCGTAAAGTTCGGCAATCGCCTTGTTGAAGGCGAAATTCTCGATGGCGCGGGTGCAATCGGCAATGGCGCGGTGCATCGCGCGCAGCAAGTCGGTGTCGGCCTCGGATGTAGCGCCGTCCTCCATTGCCGCGATCCGCTCGCTCAGCGCCCAGACGCGGCCCAGATGCTTGAAGGTCGCCTCGGCCCCGGCGCTCGTCCATTCCACATCGCGCTCGGGCGGGCTGTCGGACAGGACGAACCAGCGCGCCGTATCGGCACCGAACGCCTCGACAATCGCGACCGGGTCCACGACATTCTTCTTGGATTTCGACATCTTGGCGGATGGGACAATGCGCACGGCCTCGCCCGTTGCCTTCAGGTGACCATCCTCGACATCCTCGGGCAGATGATAGATCGGGCGGCCCTTGTCGTCGCGCGTTTCATAGATCTCATGCGTCACCATGCCTTGGGTGAACAGCGCGTTGAACGGCTCGGACGCGCTTGCGGGCAGATGCCCCGTCTTCACCATAGCCCGCGCAAAGAATCGCGAATACAGCAGATGCAGGATCGCATGTTCAATCCCGCCGATATACTGGTCCACATTCATCCAGTAGGCGGCATCCTCGGGGTCCGTGGGCGTCGCTGCGCGGGGCGCGGTAAAGCGCGCGTAATACCACGACGAATCAACAAAGGTATCCATCGTGTCCGTTTCGCGCTGCGCCGCACCGCCGCATTTCGGACAGGTGCAATCACGCCAGCTTGGGTGGCGGTCCAGCGGGTTGCCGGGGACCGAGAAATCAATCGGCGCGCCATCTTCGTCATAGGGCAGCGCGATGGGCAGGTTTTCCTTGCGCTCGGGCACGACGCCGCAGGTCGGGCAATGCACGACCGGAATCGGACAGCCCCAGTAGCGCTGACGCGACAGGCCCCAGTCGCGCAGGCGGTAATTGGTCACGCCATGCCCGACCCCGCGCGATTCGCAAAAGGCAATGGCAGCCTCGACCGCAGCCTCGCCGGTGGTTTCCTCGGGCCAGTTGAACGATTCCGTCCAGCGCACCAA
>SKRW01000049.1 GCA_007118295.1 Paracoccaceae bacterium
CCCCGGCCCCGACCGCACCCGAAATTGCAGCCCCCGCGCCACTGCAACCGGAACCACCGGCCCCGCAACCAGAGCCGGAACCTGCGCCGCAACCACAGCCAGAACCGCAGCCGGACCCACAGCCTGCGCCGGGACCTGCCCCCGCGCCGCAGCCTGAGCCCGAGCCTGCCCCTGCACCCGAGCCGCCCTCGACCGGGGTGATCTTTTCGCCGGCGCCTGCGCCGGGTGCCAGTGCGCGCCCGCGCCCGCGTCCGGTGGACCGGGTGGCCCCCACACCGACCGAGGCTCCGCCCGAGAGCGCACAAGTCGATCTGGCCGCGCAAGCACCCACACAGCCGGACGAGGCGGCAGAAGCGCCGGTCACTGAACCGGAACAGGCCGAGGTCGCTCCGCCCGAGGCAACAACCGAGATCGTGACCGAAGCGACCGAAACCGACGACGCCTCGACAGAGCGCGCGGCAGCCGCGCCGAATATCAGCCAGCGCCCGCGCACCCGCCCCGACCGGCCCACACCGCCACCCGCGACAGAAACCGCAGCGGCACCCACACCAACGCCTGCGCCCACGCCAACGCCCACGCCTGCACCAACCCCGGACCCTGCGCCCGAACCCGCAGCCCCGCCCAGCGATGCGATCGAGCAGGCCCTTGCCGATTCGCTGGCCGATGCGTTGGCCGAACAGTTCGGCACGGGCAGTTCCGCATCGGCTGCCGCGGCCCTGTCGGCGTCAGAAGCGGATGCGTTGCGTCTGGCGATCCAGCAATGCTGGAATATCGGGGTCTTGTCGACCGATGCGCAACAGGTCACAGTGACCGTTGGCTTTTCCATGACACCCGCCGCCCGGCACGAGCAAGGCTCGATTCGGATCGTCTCGGCCTCGGGCGGGACAGAGACCGCGATTCAACAGGCATTTGACGCAGCCCGCCGTGCAATCATACGCTGCGAGGGCGACGGCTACGGCCTGCCGACCGAGAAATACGACGCATGGCGCGATATCGAGATCACATTCAACCCTGAAGGCATGAGGCTCAGATGACCCGGCTTTTCCTGTTTCTGCCCATCCTGCTGCTGGCCACGCTTGGCATGCTGGCCCCGGCGCAATCCCAGCCCTTGCGGCTGCAGATCACCGAGGGCGTGATCGAACCGATGCCCTTTGCCATGCCGGCCTTTGTGCCCGAGAACAGCGCAGGCAGCCAGTATTCGGATGCGCTGGCGCGTGTGGTCGCAGCAAACCTGACCAATACCGGCCTGTTCCGCGAAGTCCCCCGCGACGCGCATATCGCGCGGCTTTCAAGCTTTGATGCAAGTGTGACTTTCTCGGACTGGCGCGCGATCAATGTGCAGGCGCTGATCACGGGCGCGGTCGAGGTGTCGGGCAACCGGATGAGCGTGAAATTCCGCCTGTTCGATGTGCTCTCTGGCCAGCAGATGGGTCAGGGTATGCAATTCGCAGGCTCGACCGACAGTTGGCGGCGCATGGCGCACAAGGTGTCGGACGCGGTCTATAGCCGGATCACGGGCGAAACCGGCTATTTCGACAGCCGTGTCGTGTTCATTTCCGAAACCGGGCCGCGCGACAACCGCACCAAGCGGGTGGCAATCATGGATCAGGACGGCGAAAACGTGCAGATGCTGACCGACGGGCGCGCGCTGGTGATCGCGCCGCGTGTGGCCCCGGCGGGTGACCGTGCTGTTTTCACGACCTATGAGACGGGCAGCCCGCGCATTGCGCTGATGAACCTGCAGAGTGGGCAGCGGCAACTGGTCGGCGACATTCCCGGCGCCATGACCTTTTCGCCCCGTTTCTCGCCCGATGGGCGCTCGCTTGTGTTCTCGGCCGCGCGCGGGGGCAATACCGACCTGTACCGGCTGGAAGTCGGGTCAGGCCAGATGAGTCAGTTGACCTCGTCCCCTTCCATCGCGACCAGCCCCAGCTTCTCGCCGGACGGGCGGTTCATCACCTTTGAATCCGACCGTTCGGGCACGTCGCAGATCTATGTCATGCCCTCTACGGGCGGCGAGGCGCGGCGCATCAGCTTTGGGCAAGGGCGTTATTCAACCCCTGTGTGGTCGCCACGCGGCGACCTGATCGCCTTTACAAAATCGAATGCGGGCCGCTTTCATATCGGCGTGATGCGCACTGACGGGTCCGAGGAACGCCTGCTCACGGCCTCGTTTCTTGACGAAGGCCCGACCTGGGCACCAAATGGCCGCGTGGTGATGTTCACGCGTGAGAGCCAGGGGGGGGACCCCGCATTGTTTTCCGTCGATATCTCGGGGCGCAACCTGCGCCGCGTCCCGACACCCGGCCCCGCATCCGACCCGGCCTGGGGCCCGCTTCTGCCCTGACATGCAACCGAAACAAGATACATCTCCTGAGGGATAGACAGACATGACCCTGACTTCAAAAATCCTGCTTGTGCTGGCGACGATCGCGCTTGCAGCCTGCAACAACCCGCGCGCGGGTGGCGGCACCTTTGGCGGCGGCGGTGCCGATGGCATGGGCGGCGGCTTCAACGATGGCAGCATTCAGGCTGGCAATCTGGGCGATCCGAACGACCCCAATTCGATTGCGCATTTCCAGCAACGTATCGGCGACCGGGTATTTTTCACCACTGACAGCACCTCGCTGAGTGATGAGGGGCGCTCGGTTCTGAATGGACAGGCGCGCTGGCTGACCGCGAACCCGCAATATGCCATCGTGATCGAAGGCCATGCCGATGAACGCGGCACACGCGAATACAACGTCAGTCTGGGCGAACGTCGCGCCAATACGGTCATGCAGTATCTTGTCGCACAAGGGATCAGCGCGAACCGCATGCGCACTGTCAGCTACGGCAAGGAGCGCCCGGTAGAGGCCTGCGCCGCACAGCGCTGCTGGGATATCAACCGCCGCGCCGTAACCGTCGTTTCAGGCGGGCGGACAAGCTGATGCGAGGCTTGCGCGCGCTTGCTCTGGGCGTGGCCTTGCTGGCCGCGCCTGCACAGGCTGAAAGCGTGGCTGAACTGCGCTCGGAGTTGTCAGCGCTGAGCACTGCAGTCGCGGAACTGGCGCGCGAACTCTCCTCGGGCGAGGCCGCGTCGCAGCCGGGTTTTGACGGCAGCCTGATCGACCGGGTGGACCGGATCCGCGAGGAACTGGCCCGCCTGACAGGCCGCACCGAAGAGCTGGAATTCCGCATCCGCCGCGCGATTGACGAGGCCAGCAACCGGCTGGGCGATCTGGAATTCCGGCTGACCGAACTGGAAGGCGGCGATACCAGCGCCCTGCCCCCCCCGCGCCCTTTGGGGGGTGACAGCGGCAGCACTGAGGGAACACCCCAGTTGGCCGCAGGCGAACAATCCGCCTTTGACAGGGCGCGTGAACTCTCTGAACAGGGGGATTACGAGGCCGCAGCCGAAGCTCTGGCGCAATTCATCGAGCTGTATCCCGGCAGCCCACTGGGGGCAGAGGCCAGCATGCTGCTGGGGGCCGCACACCGCGCGCGGGGTGCGGAATCCGACGCGGCGCGCACCTATCTCAACCTGTATCTGGCCGATACCGAAGGCAGCGACGCGCCGCGCGCATTGCTTGCCTTGGGCGAGAGCCTTGGGCGGCTGGACCAGCGCGATGAAGCCTGCGTCATGTTTGACGAATTGCGCGAGCGGTTTCCATCCAGTTCCGAGGCGCTGGAGGCCGAAGAGGCCCGCGCGCGCCTGTCCTGTCCGTGACACCCGAGGCCCGCTTTGCCGGGGTGATGGCGGGGCTGTTCCCTGCCACCGGCCCGGCGCGACTGGGGCTGGCAGTGTCGGGGGGCGGCGATTCTATCGCGCTGATGCATCTGGCGGCGGGCTGGGCCAGACGTGACACCTTGCATGTGGCAACTGTTGACCACGGGTTGCGCCCGCAGGCGGCACAGGAAGCCCGCGAGGTGGCGCGCATGGCGCGTGTGCTGGGGCTGCCCCACACGACCTTGCACTGGGGCGGCTGGGACGGACATGGCAACTTGCAGGACGCCGCGCGCACGGCACGACGCGACCTGCTTGCGACCTGGGCGCAGGGCAAGGGTCTGGACGCAGTGCTGCTGGGCCATACCGAAGACGATCAGGCCGAAACGGTGCTGATGCGGCTGGCGCGGGGCTCGGGCGTGGATGGGCTGGCGGCGATGGCCCCGCACAGCGACGCGCATGGCGTGACATGGCTGCGCCCAATGCTGGGGCTTACACGGGCCGAATTGCGCGACTGGTTGCGCGGCCGGGGCATTGGCTGGATCGACGACCCCAGCAACGACAACCCCGCCTTTGACCGCATCAAGGCACGCCAGATGCTGACCCATCTGGACGCGCTGGGATTGACGCGCGCGCGCCTTGCCCAGACGGCACAGCACATGCAGGACGCCCGCGCCGTGCTGGAGACGGCGACGGACGCGGCCGCGCGAAACCTGATGCGCGTCGAGCATGGCGATATTGTCCTTGACGCCGCAGGGCTGGATGCGCTGCCGCACGAGACGCGCCACCGGCTTGTCGCGCGCGCCCTGTGCTGCGTGGCCTCGACCCCCTTTCGCCCGCGCCTTGGTGCCTTGCGCGCCGCGCTGAGCGCAACCACGGCAACGCTGCATGGCTGTCTGCTGACCCGCAACGCCAGGGTGTTGCGCATCACCCGCGAGGCGCAGGCCGTGGCGCATAAGCGCGCACCACTGGGCACAGTCTGGGACCACCGCTGGACAGTTTACCCGCCAGACGGGGCGGCCACTGACGATATGGAGATCGGGGCGCTGGGGGCATCGGGGCTGGCCGCCTGCCCCGACCGTGCGCGCTGGTGCCTGCCCCGCAGGTCGCTGCTGGCAAGCCCCGCCGTCTGGCAGGGCACGCGGCTGATCGCCGCGCCTCTGGCAGGGCTGGCACCGGAATGGCGCGCTTTTGCCCATGATTCCGCCCCCCGCATCACTCCGCAGGGCTCATTCGCATTGAATGTCAGCCTGTAATCGCTATTTAGAATGTGAGTAATCGGGCGCTGTAACGTTCCCGGTGCACCTGATTAGAGGAGAGGCCCGTGGGCAACGCACGGAATTTCGCTTTCTGGATCGTGCTCTTTCTGTTGATGATCATGCTCTTCAACATGTTCAGCACCGGACAGAACACATCTTCGGCGCGCAGCGTCACTTATTCCGACTTCATCGACCGGGTTGACAACAATCAGGTCAGCCGCGTGACGATTGATGGCGAGCGCCTTGTGTTCGTGGGCAGCGATGGTCAGCAATACTCGACCATCCGCCCCGATGACACAGGGCTGACGCAGCGCTTGCTGGATGCCGGTGTCCCGGTCGAGGCACGCCCGCAACAGCAGTCGGGCTTCCTGTCCACACTGATGCTTTGGCTGCCCTTCCTGCTGCTGATCGGTGTGTGGATCTATTTCATGAACCGCATGCAGGGCGGCGGCAAAGGTGGCGCGATGGGCTTTGGCAAGTCCAAGGCCAAGCTGCTGACCGAAAAGCATGGCCGTGTCACCTTTGACGATGTTGCGGGCATTGACGAGGCCAAGGACGAGCTTGAAGAGATTGTGGAATTCCTGCGCACACCGCAGAAATTTTCGCGGCTTGGCGGCAAGATCCCCAAGGGCGCGCTGCTGGTCGGGCCTCCGGGGACGGGTAAGACGCTGCTGGCGCGTGCCATCGCGGGCGAGGCAGGTGTGCCGTTTTTCACCATCTCGGGCTCCGATTTCGTGGAAATGTTCGTGGGTGTCGGTGCAAGCCGCGTGCGCGACATGTTCGAACAGGCCAAGAAGAACGCACCCTGCATCGTGTTCATCGACGAGATCGACGCAGTTGGTCGGTCGCGTGGCGTGGGTTATGGCGGCGGCAATGACGAGCGTGAGCAGACACTGAACCAGTTGCTGGTCGAAATGGACGGGTTCGAGGCCAATGAAGGCATCATCATCGTCGCGGCCACCA
>SKRW01000081.1 GCA_007118295.1 Paracoccaceae bacterium
GCGAACCCTGTGCTTTTGCAATGGGGGGGCAGATTTCCTGACTTTCTCGACCAGTTTCCGCCGGTTGGCCACCTGCCATGGCTGGGGGATGTCGCCCGGCTGGAATTTGCCCGTGGCCGCGCCTATCACGCCGCCGACGCTGCGCCCGTCGCACCTGATGCGTTGGCCGTGGCCGAACTTGAGACACTGCGCTTCGTGCTGCACCCGTCGGTCGCGCTTTATGCATCACGCTTTCCGGCCGTCCAGATCTGGCGGGCTCATCAGACCGCTGCCCCACGCGGCCCCATAGGCGCGGGGCCAGACCATGCACTTGTCGCGCGTCAGCCCGATTTTTCCGTGGTAGTCGAACCGATTGACGACGGCACGCATGCCGTGCTCGCCGCGCTGAAGGCAGGCGCGACATTGCGTCAGGCCAACAGGCTGGCCGACCCCACAGTCGCGCTGACACTCCTGTTGCGCCACGGACTGATCATTGACACCCTGAAAGGAGCGCCCACATGACGCCAACCACCGACATGACGACACCCGGCGGGGTCGCCAGAAGCACGCGCGATCTGATCCGCCGGATCAACGGAATGGCCCGATTCATCCCGCAGGACCTCGTGTTGTTCGCGGTGCGTGTGTTCCCAGCGGTCGTATTCTGGCAATCAGCCCGCACCAAGGTCGAGGGTTTCTCGATCAAGGACTCGACGTTCTTCTTGTTCGAGCATGTCTATGCGCTGCCTGTGATCCCACCTGCGACAGCGGCAGTGCTGGCAACGCTTGCAGAGCATGTGCTGCCGGTCCTGCTGGTCTTCGGACTGCTCTCGCGGATTTCCGCACTTGGGCTTCTTGTCATGACCGCCGTGATTCAGATCTTCGTCTTTCCCGATGCCTGGGTCACGCATGGGTTATGGGCGGCGGCGTTGCTGGTGACGCTTGCACAAGGACCGGGGCGACTGTCGCTAGACCATCTTCTGAAACTCGAAAACCAGCGCGCATCCAGTAATCACGCATCGTAGCGCGTGGCACCCCTGCGGCTTTCATCGACCGGGGTTTTAAGCACACTGGCCTGATGCGCGCGCTGTTCGCAACCCGCGCGCGGACAGATGCGGCAGTTGATCCCGATGGGGGTGGCAGGCGCACCTTTGAGGGCGAAGCCTTCGGCATAGCCGATTTCTTCGGCATGCTGGACAGTGCAGCCCATCGCGACCGCCAGACGGTTATCCTGACCCCGCCGCTCGAATGTGGGGCGGTCAACAGTCCGGGCAAAAACGAAATACTGCGATGCATCCGGCATCTCGACCAGTTGCGGTACAATCCGCCCCGGCAAGCGAAAGGTGGTGTGAATATCCAGCTTGGGGCAAGCACCGCCATATTCGGCCAGATGAAAATCTGTCGCATTGAACCGCTTGGTCACATTTCCCGCCTTGTCAATCCGCAGAAAGAAAAAGGGCACCCCCTGCGCGCTGTCGCGCTGCAGGGTGGTGGCACGGTGGCAGGCCTGTTCGAAACTGACGCCAAAACGGGTGGCCAGATGGTCGAAATCGTATTTCGACCCGCGCGCCTCGACCAGAAAGGCATCATAAGGCATCAGGACAGCCGCCGCGAAATAGTTGGCCAGTTCCACCAGACAACGCGCCTTGCCCTGAACATCATCAATCCCCGAACCGGCCAGCAGGCCGTCGATCACGTCCCGGTATTCGATCAGGCCAAGGACATGGACCAGTTGGAAAATGCGGTTGGGGTGATCCAGCGCTTCGGACAACTGCACAAGCGCGCGGCTCTGGTCATACTGGCGCAGCATGCGGGGCAGATCAGCAACCTGCACCACCCTCACCGAGATGCCATGTCGCGACTGCAGGCGGGACTTGAGCGCGGAATACAGATCATCCGTTGCCGGAGGGTCACCGCCCCAGAACGCCTCGGCTGCCCGCTCAAGACCGGCAAAATGATTGCGCTGGCGGCGAAAGAAATGATGCACTGCGCCTTCGGGCGATGCGCTGAAAACCGACCCGGCCTCACCCGGTTGGGCCGCGAGTGCCAGCAACTGGTCAGATGCCGTCAGATAGGCCCGGTGCAGATGCAGAAACGCGTCGATCAATGTGGGAGCATGGGTCTGTGCGCCACGCAACTGGTGCAGATCCGGGCGGGTGTCGTCAAACAACGGGTCCTGCAGCGCACCGCGCAAATCCGACAGGCGCGCGCCTGCGTTGTCTTCGGCAATGTCATGCCAGTCCACACCATAATGCTCGAACAACCGCAGCAGGACCGAGACCGAGACGGATCTCTGGTTGTTTTCCAACAGATTGACATAGGCTGCGCTGATACCCAGACGCTTGGCCATCTGCGCCTGCGTTTCGCTGGCTTCTTGCCGCAAGCGCCGCAAATGCGGTCCGATAAAAGTCTTGCGCATTGGGATCGCCATTTTGTATCTGTAAATACAACAATATTACAAAATTATTTATGTGTAAATCCTCGCATTTACAGCGGAACCCGGTTTCATTCGCAGCAACTGCATCAGGTCTGTAATCCCTCTCTCATTCAGAGGGGGAGTCACGATGCAGACTGGCACATCACACCTGTTCATACCCGGCCCGACCAACATTCCCGCAGATGTCCAGCGTGCGATGATCGTGCCGATGCAGGACCACCGCGCCCCAGAATTCGCGGCCCTGCTGCAACCCGTGCGCGACGGGCTGAAACCCCTGTTCGGCACACGAGAGGCGCAGATCGCCCTTCTGCCCGGTTCCGGCACTGCCGCCTGGGAGGCTGCGATCACCAACACGCTCAGCCCCGGCGACAAGGTGCTCATGGCGCGTCACGGGCAGTTCTCGGTGCTGTGGGCAGATATGGCGCAGGCTCTGGGCCTGCAGGTCGAGATCATGGATGTCGCGTGGGGCGCGCCCTGCCCGGTGCGCGAGATAGAGCGACGTCTGGGTGCCGACCGGCATGGTGACATCAAGGCCGTGTTTGTCACTCATAACGAAACAGCCACGGGTGTCACCTCGGATGTTGGCGCTGTTCGCCACGCGCTGGATGCCTGTTTTCATGATGCGCTGCTATTCGTGGACGGGGTGTCGTCCATTGGGTCAATTCCGTTCGAAATGGACCTCTGGGGCGTCGATATGGCCGTTGCGGGCAGTCAGAAAGGGCTGATGTGTCCGGCGGGTCTGGGCATACTGGCCGCCAGCCCCCGCGCGCTTGCGACGATGGAAAGCAGCTGCATGGCGCGCAGCTTTCTGGATCTGCGCGCCATGCTGGCGGCCCATGAGGGCGGGTCGTTCTGCTATACCCCGCCTGCGCAACTGCTGCACGGACTGCGCGCATCGCTGGCGAGGTTGCACACCGAAGGGCTGGACGCCGTCTTTACGCGCCATCACCGGTTGGCCGAGGGGATTCGCGCAGGGGTCGCGGCGCTTGGCCTGTCAACCGTGGCCGAGCATCGTATCTTTGCCTCTGACACTGTGACTGCCATTCGCGCCCCCCAAGGCATAGATGCACGCGAGGTGATCGCGATTGCCCGCGACCGCTACAACACGCATTTCGGCGGCGGGCTTGGTCCATTGGCTGGCAAGGCATTCCGCATCGGCCATCTGGGCGATCTGAACGAGGGCATGTGCCTGACCGCCCTTGGCATTGCCGAACTGGCGCTCAAAGCCGCAGGCGCGCCGATTACGCTGGGCGCAGGTATCACCGCCGCGCAACAGGTCTATGCAGGTGAACCCCACACACCTGCCCTGTCCATAGCTGCCGAATAAGGACACCCGATGAGTCATTCCCTTTACCCGCTACGCAAGCAGCGCCTTCAACGCTCCACGCTTGCAGTGCCAGCCTCGAATATCTCGATGATCGAGAAAGCCGCCGAAAGTGCCGCAGATGTGGTCTTTCTGGATCTGGAAGACGCTGTCGCCCCGCCCGAAAAGGCACAGGCGCGCAAGAACGCCATCGCCGCTCTGAATGACATTGACTGGGACGCCAAGGGCAAGACCGTCAGCGTGCGGATCAACGGGCTGGACACGCAGTATATGTACCGCGATGTGGTCGATGTGATGGAGCAGGCAGGCGACCGCGTGCACATGCTGCTCATCCCGAAACTGGGCGTGATGTCCGACCTCTACATGGTCGATGCGCTGGTCAACCAGATCGAACAGGCGTGCGGGCTGACGCGGCGTGTCGGGCTGGAGGCGTTGATTGAAACCGCGCTGGGCATGGCAAATGTCGAGGAGATCGCGCGCTATGCGGCGACCTCTGACTCGCGGCTGGAGGCGTTGCATTTCGGGGTTGCCGATTACGCAGCCAGCATGCGCGCCCGCACCGTCAATATCGGCGGGTTGAACCCGGCCTATCCGGGCGATCAGTGGCATGCATCGCTCTCGCGCATGATCATTGCCTGCCGCGCTTACGGTCTGCGCGCGCTGGACGGCCCATTTGGTGATTTTGCTGACCCTGCAGGCTATGTTCTGGCTGCCGAACGCGCGGCAGCGCTGGGGTTCGAGGGCAAATGGGCCATCCATCCCAGCCAGATCGAAATGGCGAATACTGTGTTCAGCCCGCCCGAATCCGAAGTCACGCGCGCGCGCCGCATCATCGAAGAACTGCGCAAGGCCGAATCGCAGGGCAAGGGTGCCGCCGCGCTTGACGGCAAGATGATCGACGCCGCGTCCGAGAAAATGGCGATGAACGTGCTGTCGCTGGCCGATGCGATTGCCGCAAAGGGCACGCCCGCGCAGGCGGCGGAATAGGGAGGATTCTCGATGGATATACACGAACATCAGGCCAAGGATGTCTTGCGGCGTTTTGGAATGCCCGTCCCGCAGGGCGGCATTGCCTTTGCCCCCGAACAGGCGATGCATGAAGCGCGCAAGCTGGGCTTTCCCGTCGTCGTCAAGGCGCAAGTCCATGCAGGAGGGCGCGGCGCAGCCGGCGGGGTGAAGCTGTGCAGGTCCGAGGCCGAAGTCTCTGCTTTCGCGGTCTCGCTTCTGGGCCGCAACCTTGTGACCAAGCAGACCGACGCCAATGGCAAGCCCGTGCACCGCGTATTGGTCGAGGAAGCCACCGATATCGCCAAGGAAATCTATCTGGGTCTGGTGCTGGATCGTAAATCCGAACGCATCATGATCGTCGCCTCGCGCGAGGGCGGGATGGAGATCGAGGATCTGGCCGAGGAGCAGCCCGACGCGCTGATCCGCATGGTCATCGACCCCGCCATGGGGCTTTTGCCCTTCCAGTCGCGCGACCTGGCCTTCAAGCTGGGCTTCACGGGCCATCAGATCGCGCAATTCGCCACTGTGCTGCGCGCCTGCTACCGTGCGTTTCGCGATCTGGACGCAACGATGGTGGAAATCAACCCGCTGGTCATCACTGGCGCGGGCGATCTGGTGGCGTTGGACGCCAAGATGAGCTTTGACACTAACGCGCTGTTCCGCCGCCCCGAAGTCGCGGCCTTGCGCGATCCGGGGCAGGAAGACCCGCGCGAAGATGCCGCTGCTGAACATGGCCTCAGCTATGTGGGTCTTGAAGGCGATATCGGGTGCCTGATCAATGGCGCGGGGCTTGCCATGGCCACGATGGACATGATCCAGCTTGCGGGCGGCCAGCCTGCGAACTTTCTTGATATCGGGGGCGGGGCGTCCCCTGAGCGCGTGGTTGCGGCTTTCCGCACTGTGCTGACAGACCCGAATGTATCGGTGATCCTTGTCAATATCTTCGCGGGCATCAACCGCTGCGACTGGGTCGCATCGGGCGTGGTGCAGGCATATCGCGAACTGAACCTGACATTGCCGGTGGTGGTTCGCCTTGCAGGCACGAATGTCGAAGAGGGCCGCCGCATCATCAACGACTCCGGTCTGCCCCTGATTTCCGCCGATACCTTGGCCGAGGCCGCCGCAACGGCTGTTGCCGCCCGCCCCGCCATGGCCGCCTGAAGGA
>SKRW01000060.1 GCA_007118295.1 Paracoccaceae bacterium
CAACCTGACGGCCCACCAGCAGGTTGATCTGCACCACTCCCCCGGCCAGAACAGCGGGTGCGGCGATGATGGCAAGGCGCTTGAGTTCCGGTGTCATTCGTGGCCGCCGAAAGCGCATGGCGAAGCCTGCGCGCCGCACCGCGATCCACAGCATCACCAGTTGCGCGATGCCTGCCACAGGCACTGCCCATGACAGGGTCAACCCCATCGGCCAGCCTGCCCGGTCGGCCAGCAGCATCGCCGCGACAAAGACCACGTTCAGCAAGACCGGTGCCGCTGCCGCCGCCGAGAACCGCCCCACCGCGTTCAGCATCCCCGACAACAACGCCACAAGCGAGATGAAAAAGATATAGGGAAAGGCCACGCGCCCGAACAGCACCGCCATGTCGAACCGGTCATCCTGCGCAAAGCCAGCCGCCATCGCCCAGACCAGCACCGGCATCACGATCACCGCCAGTGTCGAGAAGACCAGCAGCAGGGCCGCCATGCCCCAGAACGCATCGCGGGCGAAACTCTCGGCCCCATCGCCTGCCTCGTGCTTCTTGGCAAACATCGGCACAAAGGCAAAGTTGAACGCCCCTTCGGCAAAGAACCGGCGGAACATGTTGGGCAACGAGAAAGCCACGAAAAACGCGTCCGTCACGGGCCCTGCGCCCAGATAGGCGGCCATCATCACATCGCGGACAAAGCCAAAGACACGGCTGAGCAGCGTCCACAGCCCGACAGTGACAAATCCCGCAACCAGCCGGATACGCGCCATCAGCCGGGTCCTTCCCCAAAGCCCGCACTGATCTGCCGTGGCCAGATGCACGCCGCCCGACCGCCCGACCGGCCCGCGGGCGGGTGGGTGGGGCGGATCGCGCGGGCAGTCGGGCGGGCAGTGGGGCACAGCCCCTGCCACATGACAGGCGCGTCGCCCCGAACGCGCGGCCGCGCGTTCCGGTCAGGTACCACCGGAGAGTTCCCCCATGCCCCGGCCATCAGCGTGTCGCCCGTTCCGCCCCGGCGACAATCGCCGCGCGCAGCTTGCGTTCCAACGCTTCCTGCTTGGTCTTGGAGTGCAGTTTCAGGCCGAACATGTCTTTCACATAGAATGTGTCCACGGCCTGCACGCCATAAGTCGCGATAACGGCGCTTGCAATCGAGATATTGGCATCCGCAAGCGTGCGTGCCAGATCGAACAGCAGGCCCGGTCTGTCCCGTGTATCAACCTCTATTATCGTATATATTTCCGAGCCTTCATTATCGAAGCTGATGTTGGTCGGGATGCGGAAAGCGCGCTCGCGCTTCTTGACCTTGTCGCGGTCTGCAAGGGCTTGCGACGCGACCACCTCGCCTGCCAGAGTACGCTCGATCATCCTGCGCAAGCGGTCCAGACGCGCCGTCTCATAGGGGTGACCCTCGCCATCCTGCACCCAGAATACGGCGGTCGCGATGCCGTCCTTGGTGGTATAGGTGCGCGCGTCCACGATATTCGCCCCGACCAGCGCCAGCGCACCCGCAAACCGCGCAAACAGACCCGGATGGTCCGACAACACGAAACAGGCGCGGGTGGCGTCCCGGTCGGGGTCGGGGTGCAGGTCAATGCGGATCTGGTCTGGCCCGAGATCATGCAACAAGCGCGCAAAGATGAGATGCGTGCCCAGCGGCAGTCCCTGCCAATACGGGTCGTAATGGCGCGCGAGTTCGGCGCGCAATTCGGCGCGTGGCCAGTCCTCCAGCGCCTCGCGCAGGGCGCGCTTGGCCTCGTTGGTGCGGTTTTCGCGGTTCAGTGCCTCCAGCCCGTTTTCCAACGCATTGGCAGTCTCGCGGTAAAGTGTGCGCAAGAGTTGCGCCTTCCAGTTGTTCCATGTCCCCGGCCCGACCCCGCGGATGTCGCAGACTGTCAGCACGGTCAGCAGATCCAGCCGCTCACGGGTTTTCACCAGCTTGGCGAAATCGCGCACAGTGCGCGGGTCCGAGATATCGCGCTTCTGCGCCGTGTCGGCCATCAGCAGATGGTAACGCACCAGCCATTCGACTGTGTCGCATTCACCCTTCTTCAACCCCAACCGGGGGGCCACCTTGCGCGCGATCTGCGCCCCAAGGATCGAATGATCCTCGGGCCGCCCCTTGCCGATGTCATGCATCAGCAGCGCCACATACAACACCCGCCGGTTCACCCCCGAACCCAGTATCCGCGAGGCAACGGGCAGTTCCTCGGTCAGTTCCTTGCGCTCGATCTGGGCGAGGGTGCTGATGCACTGGATCGTGTGCTCGTCTACTGTGTAATGGTGGTAGACATTGAACTGCATCATCGCGACGATTGGCTCGAATTCCGGGATGAATGCCCCCAGCACTCCCAATTCGTTCATCCGGCGCAGAGCGCGTTCGGGGTTCGAGTGTTTCAGCAGCATCCGCATGAACAGCTTTTGCGCCTCGGGTGTCTGGCGCAAGGTGTCGTCGATCAGGTGCAGATTGGCAGCAACCAGTCGCATCGCATTGGGATGCAACAAAAATCCCGTGACCAGCCCCTCTTCGAACAGGCGCAGCAGGTTGATCGGTTCTTGCAGGAATTCATCCGGGTTCTCGATGTCGAGACGGTTCTGAACAACTTTAAGACCATAGCGCATCTGTCTGCGACGATTGAAGAAATGGCGCAGGATGGGTTCGCGCTTGACATGCCGCGCTTCCAGTTCGGTCAGAAAGATGCGCGTCAGGTCGCCGACATGGGTCGCATGGCGGAAATACTCCTGCATGAAATGCTCGACCCCGCGCCGCCCGCCATGGTCGGTATAGCCCATGCGCTCGGCCACGCCGACCTGCACATCAAAGGTCAGTTGCTCGACCGGACGGCCTGACAGATGGTGCATGTGGCAGCGCACCGCCCAGAGGAACGTCTCGGCGGCGCGGAAGGTCTCGTATTCCTCGGCGCGGAAAAACCCCAGCGCCACGAGTTCCTGCGCCTGATCGACCGCGTGGATGTATTTCGCGATCCAGTACAGGGTCTGCAAGTCGCGCAGACCGCCCTTGCCTTCCTTGACATTGGGTTCCAGCAGATAGCGCTGGTTGCCGATTTTCGCGTGCCGCTCGGACCGCTCCAGCAGCTTCATCTCGACAAATTCGGCATGGGTCTTGGCGAATAGCTCGGACCACAACCTTGCGCGCAGGGTCTGCGCCAGCGCCGCGTTGCCCCACAGGAACCGGTGTTCCAGCAGCGCCGTGCGGATGGTGATATCCTCGCGCCCCAGCCGCAGGCATTCCGCCACGGTGCGGCTGGCATGGCCCACTTTCAGCTTCATGTCCCAGAAGATATACAGCGTCGACTCGATCACTTGCTCGACCCAGCCTGTGACCTTCCACGGGACCACGAACAGCAGGTCGATATCGGAAAAAGGTGCCATTTCGGCACGGCCATACCCGCCCACGGCCAGAACGGCGATGCGCTCTCCCTCAGAGGGGTTCGGGTTGGGGTGAAGATGGGACTGGACCGTGTCAAGCGCCAGACAGACGATCTGATCGGTCAGCCAGCTATTGGCCGCGACAAAGGCGCGGGCGTCGCGCGGGTGGTCGGCAAAGAGCGTCTCCAGCCGCGCTGCCCCATCACGCAGCGCTGTCCGCAGATATGTGACCACGACACCGCGCCGCTCGCGGTCGCTGATGCCCTCACTGGCGCGCAGCGCCGTCTGCAACTCGGTCGCCAGCGCGTCACGATCCAGCAGGTCCGCAGGCGGAAAGAACGCGGCAGCTGCGTCGGGCATGGTCTGCATCCCGTCCTCGCGGCGTTCAGGTTGTGGCGTGTTCAGGACCCACCCCCGACAAAACTGCGCGGCGCGGGGCTCAGGACCACACGACGCTCATCCCGGATTTCGGCCACGGCCAACCCGCGTTCGTTGCTGCCATCGGCGCGGAAGCGAAACACGCCGGTTGCCCCGACAAAACCCGAGGGGTCGCGAATGGCCTCGGCGGAAAAGGGCGTGCGACCGCCACGGCGCAACAATTGCGCCACAACCGCAATCGCATCGACCCCGAGTGCCGCGATGGCATTGGGGGTTGTGTCATAAGCGGCGCGATAGCGCGATTCAAACGCGCTGGTAAGTTGTGGGTCCGGCAGCGCGAACCAGCCACCCTGCAGGCCGCTCAGCTCCAGTGTCGCGGGCGGAATGTCCCAGCGGGTCAGCCCCATGAACTGGAAATCGCTACCCGAAACATTGTTTTGCGGCAGCAACTCGGCCAAGAGCGGCAAAGCCCCCTCGGACCCGGCGGTAAAGATGATGCTTTGCGCCCCCGAGGCCCGCGCCGCCGAGGCGATCCGCGGCAGGGCATCGACAATCCCCTGTTGCGAAAACGCATACGCCTGCGTTGCGACAATCGAGGCCCCTGTCCGCTGGGCCGCAGCCCGAATCGCCTGTTCGGCCACGCGCCCGGCCTCGTTCTGTTCCGAGACAACCATCACCTGCCCGCGCCCGCGCCCGGCGGCAAAGCCCAGCAGCCGTGTGGCCGTATTCTCGAACATGTTGCCCAGCAGAAAGACATTCCCCCCGCCCACGGCGGGATTGTTCGAAAAGCTCAGGACATTGACGCCCGCCTGTGCCGCGACTGGCCCCACCGCACGGGCGGAATCGGCAAAAAGCGGGCCAAGGATGATCCGCGAGCCGTCATTGATGGCTTGTGCTGCCTGTGACGCAGCGCGGGACGGATCGCCTGCCGTCTGATACACCCGCAGATCGATCTGCACGCCCTGCAGGTCGGCGATTGCAAGTCGTGCCGCATTTTCAAGGTTCCGCGCCAGCGCCTGACGGTCCTCGCTGCCGCCGCCCGGAACCAGCAATGCCACGGGCACCGGACGCGAGGCATCGACAGCCGCACCGCCACTGGCGCCCGGAATCAAGGCAGGGACATCACACCCTGCCACAAGCAAGGTCGCACCGACGGAAGTCAGCAGGCCACGGCGGGTCATGGCAGGCGAAACGGGGGACATGGGGCGTACACGCATACGATCTGGAACTCCTGGGTTGCGTCAGGGACACTCGGCGCGCAGAGTAAGCAAGCCCGCCCGCGAAGTAAACGCTCGACTGGAACGCGGGCGCAATTCAGCCCAGAGGAGCGGCCCCAGACCCATGACGGATGACCCTTCATCCCCCGAGAACGCGCCCCGTGCGCGCCCTGTCGCCATAGCGCCGGGCCTGCACCTGATCGCAACCCCCATCGGGGCCGCGCGCGACGTCACGCTGCGCGCACTGGACCTGTTGGCAGGTTGCGACGTGCTGGTCGCGGAGGATACACGCAGCCTGCGCCACCTGATGGAACTGCACGGCCTGCGCCCCGGCACGCGCCCGCTGCTGGCCTATCACGACCATAACGGCGCGCGCATGCGCCCGCGCCTGCTGGCCGCACTGACCGAGGGGAAAAGCGTGCTCTATGCATCAGAGGCCGGTACGCCGCTGGTGGCCGATCCGGGCTATCAACTTGCGCGCATGGCCATCGAGGCTGACCTGCAAGTGCACGCGGCCCCCGGCCCCTCGGCCATGCTGGCGGCGCTGACTGTCTCGGGGCTGCCCAGTGACCGGTTCTGTTTTCTGGGCTTTGCACCGGCCAGCGCAGGCGCGCGGCGGAAATTCCTGCAAGAGGCGGCAGAGATTCCGGCGACACTGATTTTCTACGAGTCGCCCAAGCGCGTTAGCCGAATGTTAGGGGAATTGTGCGACGTTCTTGGAGGAGAGCGCGAAGCGGCCCTGTGCCGCGAACTGACCAAGAAACACGAAGAGGTGATCCGCATGCCTCTGGCTGAGCTTGCCAGCACTGTCAGCGACCGCACATTGCGCGGCGAAATCGTGCTGGTGGTCGGGCGCGGTGAGAAACGTGTCGCGGGGCCCGAAGCGCTGGATCAGGCCCTGGATGCCGCTCTTGCCGAAATGCGGCTGAAGGATGCGGTCGCGCATGTGGCACAAGCCCTCGATCTGCCCCGGCGGCAGGTCTATCAGGCCGCGCTGAAAAAGGAGAAATCGCAATGAGGCAGGCACGCAACTATCTGGCAGGGCTGGCTGCCGAAGACTCGGTCCTGCGCCAGTATTCCGGCGCGGGCTATGCGCTGCTTGCGCGCCGTTTTCGCGGCGCGCGGGGGGAGATCGATCTGGTTCTGGGGCGCGGGTCCAGCGTGGTGTTCATCGAGGTCAAGAAAAGCCGGTCTTTCGACAGTGCCGTGGCGCGGCTGGGGCCTGCCCAGATCCGGCGGATATTCGACACGGCATCGGAATTTCTGGGCACGCAGCCGCAGGGACAGATGACCGAGACACGGTTTGACGTGGCGCTGGTCAATGCACGGGGCGAGATTTCGGTGATCGAAAACGCGTTGTGGCAATAGGCGCAGGCCGGACAAGCGATTGACACTGCAAGGCGAAAACAGCCCGTCTGGCTGAAACGCCGCGCGCGAATGTCATACCGACACGCCGGCCACAGCCCGGCCCTGTAACATGGTGTCCACCAGCCGACACGACACGCGCCCCCTGCCCGCGCCCCATTGCATCGCCGATCCGCATCCGGCATCTAGAACCAAAGGCGATCTGACCCGGATCGCCGGTTGCATGATGAGGACCGGATGACCCTGCGCGTAGCCTTTCAGATGGACCCGATTGAACTGGTCGATATCGCCGCCGACAGCAGCTTTCGCATCGCACTCGAAGCCGAAAGGCGCGGGCACAAGGTGCATGTCTACACCCCTGACAAGCTGATCTTCCGCGAGGGCCGCGTGCTGGCGCGCGCGCGCGCTGTCACCCTGCACGCCGTGCAGGGCGCGCATGTGCGCTTCGGCGACGAGGAAACGCTGGATCTGGCTGACGTCGATGTCGTCTGGTTGCGGCAGGACCCGCCCTTTGACATGAGCTACATCACCACCACGCATCTGCTGGACATGATCCACCCGCGCACGCTGGTGGTGAATGACCCCTTCTGGGTGCGCAACTACCCCGAGAAACTGCTGGTCCTGCAATTTCCCGACCTGACCCCGCCCACGATGATCGCCCGCGATCTGGCCACGATCCGTACCTTCAAGGCCGAGCATGGCGATGTGATCCTCAAACCGCTCTATGGCAATGGTGGCGCGGGCGTATTCCGGCTGGACCCGAATGACCGCAATCTTGCCTCGCTGCATGAATTGTTCACTGGCATCAACCGCGAGCCGCTGATCGTGCAGAAATATCTGCCTGCGGTCAGTGCAGGGGACAAGCGGATCATTCTGGTCGATGGCGTGCCCATTGGCGCGATCAACCGCGTCCCGGCCGAGGGCGAGACACGGTCCAACATGCATGTGGGCGGACGGCCCGAAAAGATCGGCCTGACCCGGCGCGACCGTGAGATCTGTGACGCCATCGGACCGCTGCTGCGCGACAAAGGCCAGATCTTTGTCGGCATCGACGTGATCGGCGATTACCTGACCGAGATCAACCTGACCTCACCCACGGGACTGCAGGAACTCGAACGGTTCGACGGCACCAATGGCGCGGCGCTGATCTGGGAGGCCATTGAGGCGCGGCGCGCCTCATGAGCTGGCAGCTCAAGGCGATGCGCGTGTTTCTGCGTCACGCGGTGCGCCGGTCACTGGGCCGCCAGCGCGACAGCCTGAGTGCGCGCGCATGGTTCGAGCGCGGGGCATGGCTGAATGCACGCGGGCGACCTTACCGCGACTTTCTGCCCGACAGCTTTGTGGGCGCGGACCGCGAAGTGGCGGCCCTCTGGTCCCACACGGCACCGCCCGGTGCCCCCCTGATCCTGTATTTCCATGGGGGCGGCTATGTCATGGGCAACCCGCGCACCCATGCGGCCCTTGGCGGGTTTCTGGCGCGCAAGGCCGGGATGCCCTGCTGTCTGCCCGATTACCGGCTGGCCCCTGAGCACCCCTTTCCAGCCGCGTTCGAGGATGCGGTTCTGGTCTGGCAGGCGCTGATGGCACGCGGGTATGCGCCCGGACAGATCGCGCTGGGTGGCGATTCGGCGGGGGGTGGGCTGGCGCTGGCGCTGCTGGGGCACCTTTGCGCGACCGGCCAGCCAGTGCCGGGCTGCGTCTTTACCTTTTCGCCCTTCACCGACCTGACACTGTCGGGCGCGTCGATCCAGTCCAATGCAGAGAGCGAATTGCTGTTGCCCTATCAGCGGCTGACCCAGTTGCGCGATCGGGTGCTTGCCGGGGCAGATCCGGCCGACCCGCGCATCTCGCCGTTATTTGCGGATTTCACCGGTGCCCCACCCGTGCTGATCCAGATGGCGCGGACGGAAATCCTGCTGGACGATTCGCGGCGGATGGTGACGCATTTGCAAGGCTTCGGCGTGGATGTGACCGTGCAGGAATGGGGTAACCTGCCCCATGTCTGGCAGTTCTTTCATGGCTGGCTGCCCGAAGCGCGCAAGGCACTGAACGACGCGGCCATGTTCATCCGGGCGCAGTATCCAGCGCCGCCATCAACCGGAAACTGATCGCCTCGGCCATATGGGGCGCGCGCACGTCGCGACACGCGTCCAGATCGGCGATGGTGCGCGCCACCCGCAACAAGCGGTGATAGCCCCGCGCGCTCAGGCCGAATCGCTCTGCCGCGCGGGTCAGCAGCGCGCGCCCTTGGGCGTCGGGGGCTGCGACCTCTTCCAGCAGCGCCCCTTCGGCATCGGCATTGGCGCGCAGACCGGGATGGCCTGCAAATCGGTCGCTCTGGCGCTGGCGCGCCGCTGCCACGCGCCCGGCAACCACAGCCGAAGCGTCCCCCGAGGCAGGCAGGTCCAGATCCGAAAACGCGACGGGCGGCACCTCGACCCGCAGGTCGAACCGGTCCAGAAGCGGCCCCGAGATGCGGCCCAGATAATCATCCCCGCAGGCGGGCGCACGGGCACAGGCGCGGGCGGGTTCGGACAGGTAACCGCATTTGCACGGGTTTGCCGCCGCGACCAGCAGAAACCGGCACGGATAGCGGATATGCGCATTGGCGCGCGCCACCACGACTTCGCCCGTCTCGATGGGTTGGCGCAGGGTTTCAAGTACCATGCGCGGGAATTCAGGCAATTCGTCCAGAAACAGCACACCGTTATGGGCCAGCGATATTTCGCCCGGTTTCGCCCCCTTGCCACCCCCCACAATCGCGGCCACAGACGCCGTGTGATGGGGTTCGCGAAAGGGCCGCGTGCGCGAGATGCCGCCCTGTTCGAGCAGCCCTGCGATGGAATGGATCATCGAGGTTTCCAGCGCCTCGGTCGGTGAGAGGGGCGGCAGGATACCGGGCAGGCGCGCGGCCAGCATCGATTTGCCGGAGCCCGGCGTGCCCACCATCAGCAGATGGTGGCGCCCGGCGGCGGCAATTTCCAGCGCGCGCTTGGCCCGTTCCTGCCCTTTCACATCGAACAGGTCCCGCGCTGACGTATCGCGCAGGACTTCGCCGGGACGCGCGGGTGTCAACGGGGCCTGACCGCCAAAATGCCGGATCACCTGCATCAGGGTCTTGGGTGCATAGACGCGGGTGGCATCGACCCACGCAGCCTCGGGGCCGCATTCTGATGGGCAGAACAGGGTAAATTCCCCTTCGGCGGCGGCCATCGCGGCGGGCAGCGCGCCCGTGACGGGAACAAGCGCACCGTCGAGGGACAATTCGCCCAATGCCACAGTCTCGGCCACTTCTTCGGCGGGCAATATCTCCAGCGCGGCCAATAGGGCCATGGCAATGGGCAGGTCGAAATGTGACCCTTCTTTTGGCATGTCGGCGGGTGAGAGGTTGATCGTGATCCGTTTGGAGGGCAGCGCGACCGACAGGCCGGACAAGGCCGCCCGCACCCTTTCGCGCGCTTCGGACACGGCCTTGTCGGGCAGGCCCACGATCTGAAAGGACGGCATACCGGGCGACAGCGCGCATTGCACCTCGATCAGGCGCGCCTCGATCCCCTCGAATGCCACTGTCAGCGCCCGCGCGACCATGCCCCTGCCCCATCAAGACCCGTTTATATGGTTAACGCAGCAAGGCTTTAGAAATGGTTAACACAGGTTTTTCTGGCCGATTGTGCAGATAATCCCCATATCAAGTGAACCAAATACGAATGTGCTGCGTATCATAACCAATTGCGAAAACGCAGGGGGAACCGATGGCACTGGATTTCACGGACGACCGCCGGATGTCACGTCAGGCAATGAAAGCCGAATTGCTGGACGCAGAAACCGAATTGCAACTGACCCGCGCTTGGCGCGACCATCGCGACGAGGCGGCACTTCACCGCCTGATCACGGCCTATATGCGGCTTGCAATCTCAATGGCGGGCAAGTTTCGGCGCTATGGCGCACCAATGAACGATCTGATTCAGGAGGCTGGACTGGGCCTGATGAAAGCCGCTGACAAGTTCGATCCCGAGCGCGGCGTTCGGTTTTCGACCTATGCCGTGTGGTGGATCCGCGCCAGCATTCAGGATTACGTGATGCGCAACTGGTCGATGGTGCGCACCGGATCGACATCCAGCCAGAAATCGCTTTTCTTCAACCTGCGCCGCGTGCAGGCGAAATTCGAGCGCGAGGCAATGGCACGGGGCGAGGAACTGGACCGGCACCAATTGCGCGAGAAGATATCGCGCGAGGTGGGTGTGCCGCTGCACGATGTCGAGATGATGGAGGGCCGTCTTTCGGGTTCCGATTTTTCTTTGAATGCCTTGCAGTCGCAGGAAGATGACGGGCGCGAATGGATTGATGCGCTGGAAGATGAGAGCACGCAGGCCGATGCCGAGGTCGAACAGGCGCACGACATGGCGCAACTGCGCAACTGGCTGATCGAATCGATGAAGAACCTCAGCCCGCGCGAGCGATTCATCGTGCGCGAACGGAAATTGCGCGAAGACCCGCGCACTCTGGAATCGCTGGGCGAGGAATTGGGCCTGTCGAAAGAGCGTATCCGGCAGGTCGAGGCAGCAGCGTTCCAGAAAATGCGCAGAAGCCTTGAATCACAATCGCGCGAAGTGATGCATTTTCTTTTATGAGATGGATCGCTCTGATCACGGCCCTGACAGCGCAGGCTGTCGGGGCCGACCAGATCGCACCCGAAGGCTTGCAAGACCTGCCACCCGCAGATGTGGTCTTTCTGGGCGAGGTGCATGACAACCCGAAGCACCATCAGCATCAGGCGCAGGCCGTCGCCGCGATTGGTCCCGCAGCGCTGGTGTTCGAGATGTTGACCTCGCAACAGGCCGCACGCGTTCCGTCCGAATTGCCTGATGCCGAGGACTTGGAAGAGTTGCTGCAATGGCATGCTGCTGGCTGGCCTGATTTCGCGCTTTACTATCCGATTTTTACCAATGCGCCGGAGGCGCGCATCTATGGGGCTGCCCTGCCCCGCGATCAGGCGCGCGCGGCCATGTCCGGTGATCTGGCCACGCATTTCGTGGGCGATGCCGCGCGTTTCGGGCTCGACCAACCGCTCGACCCGGAACAGCAGGCCACGCGCGAGGCGATTCAGGACGACGCCCATTGCAACGCCCTGCCCGCCGAGATGCTGCCGGGCATGGTTGCCATCCAGCGCTTGCGCGACGCGATGCTGGCTGACGCGGCGTTGCGCGCCGCCAGGGATACAGGCGGGCCGGTCGTGGTGATCACCGGCACCGGGCACACGCGCACGGATTGGGGCGCGCCCGCAGCGCTTGCGCTGGCAGAACCAGACCTGCAGGTCTTGTCCATTGGCCAGTATGAACTCCCGGTTGCTGGGTCTGCGCCGAATGATCTGTGGCTGGTGACCGACCCACACCCCCGCCCGGACCCCTGCGCCGCCTTCCGCTAAGCGACGGGCTTTCGCTTTTTCGTCCAAGCGCGTATGCCAGTATCGACAAGACAGCAAAGGGATGCGGCAGATGCTGGCAGACAAACGGATCACTCTGATCATCGGGGGCGGGATTGCGGCCTACAAGAGCCTTGATCTGATCCGCCAGTTGCGCCGCGCGGGCGCGCAAGTGACCCCGGTGCTGACCCGCGCCGGGGCCGAATTCGTCACCCCGCTGTCTGTGGCCGCACTGGCAGAGGTGCGGGTCTTTCAGGACTTGTTCGACCTGAAAGATGAAACCGAGATGGGCCATATCCAGCTTTCGCGCGCCTCGGACCTGCTGGTCGTGGCCCCGGCCACCGCCAATCTGATGGCGCGCATGGCCGCAGGGCTGGCCGATGATCTGGCCAGCACCCTGCTGCTGGCGACCGACAAACCAGTGCTGATCGCGCCCGCGATGAATGTGCGCATGTGGGACCATCCAGCGACGCAGCGCAATCTGGCGCAGGTGCAGGCCGACGGTGTGCAGGTCGTGGGGCCGAATACGGGCGATATGGCTTGCGGCGAACATGGGCCGGGGCGGATGGCGGAACCGGCCGAGATTGTCGCGGCGATTGCAGCGCAGTTCGGCCCACGCCAGATGACTGGCAAGCGCGTGCTGGTCACATCCGGCCCGACGCATGAGCCGATAGATCCGGTGCGCTATATCGCCAACCGCTCATCCGGAGCGCAGGGCAGTGCGATTGCGGGTGCGCTGCGCGATCTGGGGGCAGATGTGGTGTTCGTAACCGGGCCTGCGCACGTCCCGGCCCCCGACGGCGTGCAGGTCATCCGGGTCGAGACAGCGCGCGAGATGCTTGACGCCAGCCTTGCCGCATTGCCTGCGGATGCCGCGATCTGTGCTGCGGCAGTGGCGGATTGGCGCGTCAAGGCAGAGTTCACACAAAAGATGAAGAAAGGCGCTCAAGGCGTTCCAGTTCTGGAGTTTTCCGAAAACCCGGACATTCTGGCAACGCTCTCGACCCATGCATTGCGTCCGGCGCTTGTCGTGGGTTTTGCCGCCGAAACCGAACAGGTGGTCAGCCATGCAATCGCAAAACGCGCGCGCAAGGGCTGCGACTGGATCGTGGCGAATGATGTGTCCCATGGCACAGGCATCATGGGCGGGACCGAGAATGCGGTCCATCTGATTACCGCAGATGCATCCGAAGACTGGCCGCGCCTGCCAAAATCAGAGGTCGCCAAACGGCTGGCACAACGCATTGCCGAGGCCTTGGCATGAGCGTGACGGTCCAGTTCCAGCGCCTGCCCGGTTTCGACCCGGACGTGCCCTTGCCCGGCTATGAGACGGTGGGCGCGGCGGGGGCCGATCTCCGCGCCAACCTGCCCGACGACATGCGCGATGACGGTCTGTTGCTGGCCCCCACGGCGCGCGTGCTGGTGCCCACGGGGCTGGCTTGCGCTGTCCCGCACGGGTTCGAGATGCAGATCCGCGCGCGTTCGGGCCTAGCGCTGCGCCACGGGATCGCACTGCCCAATGCCCCGGCCACCATCGACAGCGATTATCGCGGTCCCATTGGGGTGATCCTGATCAATCTGGGGACCGATCCGTTTCAGGTGCTTCACGGCGCGCGGATTGCGCAGATCATCATTGCCCCTGTGGTGCAGGCGCAATTTGCGTCTGTCGATACGCTGGACGCGACGAAGCGCGGCGCGGGTGGATTTGGCTCTACCGGGGTAGTGTGATGGGCGGCGTAGTGTGATGGGCGGCGTAGTGTGATGGGGTTTGTCCTGTTTCTGATGGCAGCCCTCTGGGCCTTGGGCTGGGTAATGAAAACCCCGGTCAAGGCGCGGCTGGCCTTGATCGGGGCCTTGTATGCGCTGGTGGTGCTGACCAATCTGGTGCTGCCCGAAACTGCGGAAATACGCCGCGCCACGGGCGGCGAAGTGCGGCCATGGTTGTTGCTGGGGGGCGTGGCCCTGCTGGGCTATGGCTATGTGGTGCTGGTCGGGCGCTTGCGGCAGCGCACACAGCCAGAGATCGCGGCACCTGCCCCCTCGAACAAGTTCCGCGAGGCCGAGTTGAACCGCTACGCCCGCCATATCGTGCTGCGCGAGATTGGCGGTGCGGGTCAGAAAAAGCTGAAAGCGGCGCGCGTGCTGGTGGTGGGGGCCGGGGGGCTTGGCTCGCCAGTACTGCTGTATCTCGCGGCAGCGGGTGTGGGCACGATTGGCGTGATTGATGATGACACGGTCGATGGCTCGAACCTGCAACGCCAGGTCATTCACCGCGACGAGATGATCGGCACGCCCAAGGTGTTTTCGGCACAGGCCGCGATGGAGGCGCTTAATCCCTTTATCACTGTGCGCCCCTATCACCGTCGATTGACCGCCGAGATCGCCAGCGAGTTGTTCGGCGAGTATGACCTGATCCTTGACGGGACCGATAATTTCGACACCCGCTATCTGGTCAACCGCGCGGCTGTTGCGGCCGGAAAGCCCCTGATTTCCGGCGCGATCACACAATGGGAAGGACAGATCAGTCTGTATCACCCCGCGAGCGGCGCGCCCTGCTATGAATGCATCTTTCCCGAGCGCCCCGCGCCCGGACTGGCCCCCGCCTGCGCCGAGGCAGGCGTCATCGCGCCCTTGCCCGGTGTCATCGGCACGACCATGGCGGTTGAAGCGATGAAGGAAATCACAGGTGCAGGCACGGGCCTGCGCGGGCGGCTGATGATCCATGATGCGCTGCACGCCGAGACACGGATGATGCGCGTGTCGCGACGGGCGGGTTGTGCCTGCTGCGGGAATAGTGCGGCACAAACGCCTGAAGTGCAGGCGTCTTGAGCGTGTGGTCCCGCATAGTGCCCTAGATCGTGACCTTGACACGCATGAAGCCGCGCTTGTCCACGCCCAGCACTTCGGGGGCAAAATCGGCGATCATGTCCAGATGCTCATGCGCCGCGACCCCGGTGCGCAGGATCGCATTCGCGCCTTCGACCGGCAGCAGGCGGAAAGGCGATTTCGCCACAATGTTCAGCGGCGTATGGCGGGTCACATAGTCGCGCAGGATATCGCGCGTGATGGCGGGGTGTTCCAGCACGACAGATTCAGGGCCTGTGCCTGCGAAGCCGCCTGCGCCCTGCGCGCGGAAACTGTTGGTACACACAATGAATTCCGCGTCCGGGTCTAGAGGTGCGCCGTTCCATGTCAGGTTGCGAATGCGCGAATTGTCAGGGTGGATTTCCCTGCCAGCCCCGGCAAAGCGCGGCGGCACCGTCAGGTCGATCTCGTAATCCAGCCCATAGAGGATCTCGAAATTATAGCCGGGAAAGCTGGGGTCCATCAGGTATTGCTCGACGATGCCGGGATAGACCTGATGATAGGCCGAGACCGCGCGCTCCAGCCACAGATGCACCTGCGCCCCCGTCAGCCGAGAGGCCGCCACCCGGTTGGGGTAGATATACAGATCCGCGAGCGAGCGCAGCGTCAGCGCACCGGCTGCGATATTGGTGAAATTGCGCGGCCCGCCCAGCCCCCCGGCCTTGGATGGCGACACGGCTGACAAAAGCGGCACGCGCGCCAGATCTGACCCTTGCAGGTGATGCGCGACAAATTCGCGCTGCGCATCGGCCACCAGCGCCGTGGCGGCACTATGACCCAGATAGGCGAAAAAACTGTTGATCGGTGTTTCGGTGCGGCCAATCGGTGTGCGGATACTCTCCAGCACGGCTTCATGCGCGCGGGCGACGATCTTGCGCACCTTGGGGCTGCGCAAGGGGGCGCGCGACGATTCCATCAGCGACGGCGCGAATTGTGCCGCCGCGTCACGCAGCGCACGGGTGCTGACCGTTGCGTCAAAGACATGCCACACCCCGCCCTCGCGTGCCAGTTTCAGGTCGATCAACCCCAGATGCGACCCGAAAAAACCACTCATGACAGTTGGTTTGCCACAGACTGTGCCGCGTTCGATATCAACGCCCGGAATGTCGGCAAACGCGCGCGAGGGAAAGACCTGATGGCTGTGCCCGCTCAGGATCAGATCGACCCCGTCGATCCCCGCCAGCGGTATGATGGCGTTCTCCATGTTCTCGGTATGGCGGATGGGCCCAATGCCCGTATGCGCCAGCAGGATCACCAGATCAGCGCCCGCCTCACGCATCTCTGGGACCCAGGCGCGCACGGCCTCGACCATGTCGCGGGTCTGGATGCGGCCATGCAGGTGCTGGCGCTCCCAGATGGTGATCTGCGGAGGTGCCACGCCCAGCACACCGATGGTGATGGCATGCGACTGCCCGCCCCGATCCACGACATCGCGCGGCAGCAACCGGTATGGCTTGACCAGATGCCGGTCGCTTAGCGGGTTTGCCCCCTGCGCGCGCAGGATATTGGCCGAGACAATGGGAAATTCGGCCTGTGCGAGCGATTTCATCAGGAAATCCAGCCCGTAGTTGAATTCGTGATTGCCCAGCGTGATCGCGTCATAGCGCATCGCATTCATGGCTGCCGTGACAGGGTGCAGATCCCCCTCTTTCAGGCCCATGTCATAGGCAAAATAGTCGCCCACCGGTGTCCCTTGCAGGAAGTCGCCATTGTCGAACAACAGGCAATTCGGGACCTGCTGGCGCGCCTGATCCACCAGTTCCGCCAACCGCGCCAGCCCAAGGTCTGGATTGGGGCAATCGGAATAATAGTCATAGGGATGCAGATGCACATGGAGATCCGTCGTCTCCATGATCCGCAGATCGACGGCAGTGGTCACATCCACACAGGATGCAAAATCTGATCGGTGCTGTTTCATTTCATCGGGCACGTTGCTTTGTCTTCTGTCCAGAGCACCTTCGGGCATGGTTAAGGCAACAATCCGACCCAAAACAGGGTTATTTTGTGTTCCGTGACAATATACTACAGGATCAGGACGAACTTGCGCTCGGAGTCATTGTTATGTCACGACCGTCAGCGTCACAACCCAAGATTGATCAGACCATCGGGAAATCCAATGCCGTTGCCCTTGTCGCCAAAACCTGCAAGGGCTCGGATGGTGCCGGAACAGAAAGGGACTGCATGTGATTGACAATGCCTTCAGCGGAACATGGGACAGCCGTGCCGCGCATCTGCGGTCTGATGTCGCATCACTGGAGCACGCCTTGCAGGACCCCAAGACGCGCGTGCTGCCGTTCTGGCGCGGCAAGCCGCATCTGGGCGCACAGGGGCTGGGGCTGGTCGGTCCGGACCATGCCATGCTCGTGCAATCCGACCGGCCCTGGCTGTATCTGGGCGACGAGAATGGCCACGCCCATTTCGCAGCCGATATCTCGCGCTGGGAACCCGAGGTGCTGGACCGCGCAGCCCTTGCCATGTTCACCGACACCTCGATACAGATCCACCCCGCTGGCCCCAAGGGCAGCCATTTTGGCGAATTGCGTATGGCCATGGCGCATCTGCCCGGCACTCAGGCGGCAATGGCCGCGACAGCGCGCGCCGTGTTCAACTGGCACCAGACGCATCGCTTCTGTTCGGCCTGCGGTGCGCCGAGTCGTGTGGCCATGGCCGGATGGGAGCGCCATTGCCCCGCCTGCGGGGCCAAGCATTTCCCGCGCACGGACCCGGTGGTCATCATGCTGGTGACACATGGCAATTCCGTCCTGCTGGGGCGGTCAAAAGGCTGGCCCGAGCGAATGTATTCCGCACTTGCCGGTTTCGTAGAGCCAGGCGAAACGCTGGAAACAGCCGTTGCCCGCGAAGTGCGCGAGGAAACCGGGCTTGTCACGCAGCGTATCCGCTACATGGCGTCGCAGCCCTGGCCCTTTCCCAATTCGCTGATGCTGGGCTGCGTGGCCGAGGCGACGGGCCGCGACATCACGCTGGATGACGAGCTGGAAGCCGCCCGCTGGATGACTCGCGAAGAGGTCCTTTCCGCATGGTCGGGCCAGCACCCCGAGGTGATCCCGGCGCGGCGCGGTGCCATTGCGCATTACCTGATCGGCCAATGGCTGGGCGGCCATGTCTGATGCGCTTTTCGCCCTATTGCATTTCCGGCCCCACCCTCTCAGGATAGGCACATGAACCCAGCCCCCTACCCTGCCTCCGGAACCCGCGACATGTTTTGGACTGTACCCAACATCCTGACAGTCCTGCGCTTGCTGGCCGCACCGGGCGTGGCAGTGATGTTCCTGTATTTCCACCGCCCCTGGGCCGACTGGTTTGCGCTGGTGCTGTTCGGGCTGGCCGCGATTACCGATTTCTTCGACGGCTATCTTGCGCGGGCGTGGAAACAGGAGAGTCGCATCGGTGCGATGCTCGATCCCATAGCGGACAAGGCGATGGTGGTAATCGCCCTTCTGGTCATTACTGGCTATTCGGGCATGGACCCCTGGCTGATCCTGCCCGCCACCGCGATCCTGTTTCGCGAGGTGTTCGTCTCGGGCCTGCGCGAGTTTCTGGGCGACAAGGCCGGGTTGCTGAAGGTGACAAAGCTGGCCAAATGGAAGACCACCGCCCAGATGACCGCCATTGCGGTGCTGTTTCTGGCGATGGGGCTGGAATATGTGCGCGAAGTGGGCAATCTGCGCAGCCATGCCGACCTGATCGCCGCGCTCAGCGATATCGGCACCGAAGAACTGAGCGTCGTTGATCTGGCCGTGTATGGGGGCAGCAGCGTGTGGCTGATCGGATTGGCGCTGATCTGGTTCGCCGCCATCCTGACCCTGATCACTGGCTGGGATTATTTCCGCAAGGCCCGGCCCTATCTGCGGGATGATGTGCGATGACGCTGGAAATTCTCTATTTCGCATGGGTGCGCGAACGCATCGGCCTGCCGCGCGAAAAAATCCAGACCGAGGCTGCGACAGTGGCCGATCTGGTCGCGGAATTGCGCGCCCGCGAAGA
>SKRW01000296.1 GCA_007118295.1 Paracoccaceae bacterium
TCGGGCTCGTCAACATACTGGTTGCGGATGCGCTCGAACACATCGCCGAACAGGTCGAGTTGTTCATAAACCGAAGTTGACCGGACCCGTTCCTGTGCCAGCAGGGGAGCCGCGACCTGCGTTGCCAGAATTGCCCCGCCAAGGATGCCACCCAGACCCGCCATCACGAACTTTTTCATCATCTTGTCCTATCCCGCGCGCTGATGCGCACTTCAAACTTCAGTTTCGGGCCCCACTGAAAGCGAACCAGGGCGCTGGGTCAATGGGCTTACCGTCTTGTCGCATTTCAAAATAGAGTGTTTGACTGCGACTGCCAGAGGTCGTCTGGGTCACGGCTGCGGGAGGCATGGTGCCCAGAGGCGTCCCCAGCGGAATGATTTCGCCCGTGCGCACCAATGTCTCGCCCAGACCGGCCAAAACCAGCAAAATGGCTTCGGCTGGTTCCAGAATGATGACTTGCCCATGGCCTGACAAGGGGCCGGAATACCGCACTGTCGCGGACCATGGCGATGTCACCAGCGCCAGTGGCGTCGTGGCCAGCACCAGTCCATCGCGTGCAATGCCTGCAGCATCGGACTGGCCAAACCCATGCAGCACCGTCGCGCGCACGGGCAGGTCCAGCGTGCCTCTGGCTGCCACGAAAGACAGGGCAGGACTGCCTTCGGAATGAGCAGTGCGCTGGCCAAGTTCCTCGGCAAACTCCTCCAGCGTCGCGGCGTCACGGGCGAGGGCCTCAAGATAATCGGGCTCATCGACCAGACGTTGCGGCAGCGGGCCACGATCCGCGATGGCCTGTGCCAGCCGGATGCGGGCATCCTGCGCGGCCTCAAGCCCCTGTTCAAGCGCAAGCGACCCGAATTGCCGCGCCCGGCGCAACGCGCGCAGGTCTTCCAGATCTTCGCGCAGCGCCGCCACTTCGCGCGCCAGCACAGGCGAGACTTCGCCCAGCAACATGGCCGCGCGCGCAGTTTCCAGCGCACCCTGAGGGTGGAGCACTGCAAGACCGGGATCGACGCGGTCTGTCGCCATCAGGACGCTGAGAAGCCGCGTCAACTGTTCCGAGGCAGTCGAGAACTGGTGCACCTGCGCCGTCTCGCGCAGTTGCGCATCGCGCAGGCCCTCGCGCAGGGCAACCAGCCCATCCTCATAGGCCTGAATGGTCTCGCTCAGGGCCGCGATCTGGGTGCGGCCACTGCTGGCAACCTGCATCTGGGCCGTCGCTGCCTCTAGCGCGCGGGCGGCTTCGAGCGCGCGCTCTGCGGGGTCGGCCTGTGCCAAGCCCGCCCAGAGCACAACACTCAGCAAGGCAAGGACGGCGCGGATCATGACACGATCAGGCTTTCGCCCGTCATCTCGGGCGGCTGGTCCAGCCCCATCAGCGCGAGGATTGTCGGCGCGACATCGGCCAATCGCCCGTCGCGCAGCCGTGCCCCGTCAGGCCCGCCGATCAGCGCCACGGGCACGGGGTTGAGGGTGTGGGCCGTATGCGGGCCGCCGGTTTCCGGGTCGATCATGGTTTCGCAATTGCCGTGATCGGCGGTCAGCAGCATCGCGCCGCCCGCTGCTTCCAGCGCATCAAGTGCGGCGCCAAGGCAGGCATCAACCGCCGCGCAGGCGCGTTTGGCGGCCTCCAGATCGCCCGTATGGCCGACCATATCGGGATTGGCGAAATTGACCACGATCAGGTCATAGCCCTGTCCGATCACCTCGACCAGTTTCGCCACCACATCGGGCGCGGCCATTTCAGGTTGCAGATCATAGGTTGCAACCTTGGGGCTGGCGGGCATGTGGCGGTCCTCGCCCGGTTCGGCATCTTCCTTGCCACCATTCAGAAAGAACGTGACATGGGGGTATTTCTCGGTCTCGGCCAGTCGGAACTGGCGCAGACCATGCGCGGCGACCCATGCGCCAAGAGTGTTGGTGATCTCGCGCTTGGGGAAAACTGTTGTCATGAAGGCGTTATGCGCACTGGAATAATCGACCATGCCCAGCAGCCCCGCCCAGCGTGGCGCGATGCCACGGTCGAACCCCGAGAAACTGGGTGCGCCCAGCGCGGCCAGTATCTCGCGCGCGCGGTCGGCGCGGAAATTGAGGCAGAACAGCCCGTCACCGGGGCGCGCACCAGGATAATCCGCAATGACCGTCGGGGCGATGAATTCATCCGTGACGCCACGCGCATAGGCGGCAGCCACAGCACCCGGCGCTGTGGGGGCCGCTTCTCCCCGGCCTTCGACCATGGCGCGGTAGGCGCGCTCGACCCGGTCCCAGCGGTTGTCGCGATCCATCGCCCAATACCGCCCGATCACAGTGCCGATCCGCGCGCCCTCGGGCAGGGCGTCTTGCAGAACGCGCAGGAACCCTTCGGCGCTTTGGGGCGCGACATCGCGCCCGTCGGTGATGGCATGGATCACGACCGGCACGCCCGCCCCGGCGATATGGCGGGCCGTGGTCTGAAGATGCGCGATATGACCATGCACCCCGCCATCGGACACGACCGAAAACAGATGCGCCTGCCCGCCCGAAGCTTTCAGAGTGTCGATGAACTCGGTCAGCGCGGGCATGGTGGCGAAGCTGCCATCCTCGATTGCAAGGTCAATCTGGCCCAGATCCATCGCCACCACGCGCCCGGCCCCGATATTGGTATGGCCCACTTCGGAATTGCCCATCTGGCCGGTGGGCAGGCCGGCATCGCGCCCATGGGTCACCAGCGTCGCATTCGGACAATCGCGCATCACGCGGTCAAAATTGGGAGTATCGGCCTGCGCGACAGCGTTGCCGTCGCGCGTGGGGCCCAGCCCCCAGCCATCGAGGATGCACAAGACGACAGGTCGGGTCATGCGATGCCCTTTCTCTGGCAGGGTCGCACGGGGGCGGCGTGCGCCTCCGGCGGGAGTATTTGGAGCAAGATGAAGCCCCGTCGTGTCAGCCCTTTACGCGGCGGTTGCGCGCGGCGAGCAGTTTCAGGCGCAACGCGTTAAGCTGGATAAACCCCGCCGCGTCAGTCTGGTCATAGGCACCGGCATCTTCTTCAAAGGTAACATGGGCCTCGGAATAAAGCGAATGCTCGGACCAGCGGCCCACAGTGCGGGCAACCCCCTTGTAGAGTTTCAGACGCACGGTGCCAGTCACATGTTCCTGGCTTTTGTCGATGGCGGCTTGCAGCATCTCGCGTTCGGGCGAGAACCAGAAGCCGTTATAGATGAGTTCGGCATAGCGCGGCATGAGGCTGTCTTTCAGATGGCCCGCACCGCTATCAAGTGTGATCTGTTCGATGCCGCGATGGGCTTCGAGCAGGATGGTGCCGCCCGGTGTTTCATAGATGCCGCGCGATTTCATGCCGACGAAGCGGTTTTCAACGAAATCCAGCCGCCCGATCCCGTGCTTGCGCCCATATTCGTTGAGTTCGGTCAGAATCGTGGCGGGGGACATGGTCTGCCCGTTAATCGCAGTGGCGTCGCCTTTCTCAAAGCTCACTTCGATGAATTCGGGCTGATCGGGCGCATCTTCGGGGTGAACCGTGCGCTGGAAGACGTAATCGGGGGCTTCTTCGGCGGGGTCTTCGAGGACCTTGCCTTCGGAAGATGTGTGCAGCAGGTTCGCATCCACCGAGAAGGGCGCCTCGCCGCGCTTGTCCTTGGCGATGGGGATCTGGTTGGCCTCAGCGAACTCCAGCAGGCGCGTGCGCGAGGTCAGGTCCCATTCGCGCCATGGCGCGATGACCTTGATCTCGGGGTTGAGCGCATAGGCCGAAAGCTCGAACCGCACCTGATCATTGCCTTTGCCGGTGGCACCATGGGCGACAGCATCGGCCCCCGTCATGGCCGCGATTTCGACCAGCCGCTTGGAAATCAGCGGGCGCGCGATCGAGGTGCCCAGCAGATACAGCCCCTCATAGAGCGCATTGGCGCGGAACATGGGGAATACGAAATCGCGCACGAATTCCTCGCGCAGATCCTCGATATAGATGTTCTCGGGTTTGATGCCCAGCATCAGGGCCTTTTCGCGGGCGGGGTCCAGTTCCTCGCCCTGTCCCAGATCGGCGGTGAAGGTGACGACCTCACAATCGTATTCGGTTTTCAGCCATTTCAGGATGATCGAGGTGTCGAGCCCACCGGAATAGGCCAGCACGACTTTCTTGGGGGCGCTTGTGGGGGCGGGCATGTGCACTCCGTAACCATTGGATATCTGCGCGAAGCTCTATTGGCTTTGCGCCCCTTGGGCAAGGGGAGGCCGGTTGAAACTCCGTTCAGGCATCATGGCCCGGTCGGGGTGAGCAACATGACAGCACGGCCTCTGCGAGCGCAGCGCCGGGGGCAGTGGCGGCCCGCCCCCCCTATGCGTGTTCTCGATGGTAGCCGTTGCGGTCGGGAAGGGCTAGCGCTGGTGGTTTCCCTGCACGGTCCAAGCGCTGGTGATGCTGCCGCGTCTGCGTGGTCGGGCACCGCCTGCCCGTCGCAACGCTTGCTTTCGTGATCTGGCGGCTGCTAACTGGCAGAGGCGAAAACAGGGGGCAGGACATGAGCAAGCGTCTGGAATTGTTGCGCGGGGTGGTTCATCCTTGGCACCATGACCATTTCGGGCATATGAACGTGCGCCATTATGCGCCGTTTTTCGATGACGCCGCCTATCATCTGTGGACAGCGCTGGGACTGGGCTTTCGCGACATGCAGGCCGTGCATGGAGTGCACACGGTCACTGCCGAGGCGCGGACGCGCTTTGTGCAGGAACTGACCGCCGGTGATCTGATCGTCATTGACGGGGCGGTGTCACGGATCGGCACGAAATCCTGTGCCTTTCACTTGCGGATGCTGAACGCGGATACAGGTGCCGTGCATGCCACCTGCGATCTGGTCGAGGTGTTCTTTGGCCCTGAAACGCGGCGCGCAGCCCCGATGCCCAATGCGCTGCGCGCAAAGCTGGAAGCAGGTCCCGTGCATGAGTGAGTTTACCAAGGCCGCGACTGCCGCGACCGACGCCATGCGCGCGGTCTTTGCGGCCACGCCCCTGCTGCGCAACGATCATCTGTCCGAACGGTTTGGCGCGGATATCTGGCTGAAGCGCGAGGACCTGAGCCCGGTGCGCAGCTACAAGATACGCGGGGCCTTTACCGCGATGCGCAAACGGCTGGAGGCCGCACCCGGCCAGCAGCATTTCGTCTGCGCAAGTGCCGGAAATCATGCGCAGGGGGTGGCTTTTGCCTGCCGCCATTTCGGGATGGAGGGTACGATCTTCATGCCCGTCACAACCCCGCAACAAAAGATCATGAAGACCCGCAGCTTTGGTGGTGACCGGGTCGAGATACGGCTGGTGGGAGATATTTTCGACCAGTCGCTGGCCGCGGCGCAGGCGTTTTGCGCGCAGGCGGGCGCGCATTTCCTGTCACCCTTTGACGATGACGATGTGATCGAGGGGCAGGCCAGCGTGGCGGTCGAGATGCTGGAACAGATGGGCCACGCGCCCGATATGGTGGTCCTGCCTGTGGGGGGTGGGGGGCTGAGCGCGGGCGTCACCCGCTATCTGCGAGAGGCCGGGGTCACGGCTGACCTGCGGCTTGTCGAACCAAAGGGCGGGGCCAGTCTGCGCGCCGCGCTGGAGCATGGCGCCCCCGTTACCCTGCAAGGGCTGGACAGTTTTGTGGATGGCGCGTCGGTCGCGCGGATCGGCGAGCGGACCTTTGCACAGTTGCGCGACACACCGCTGGGCCATGTCCTGATCGCGCCGGAAAACCGCATCTGCGTGACCATGCTGGAAATGCTCAATGTCGAGGGCATCGTGCTGGAACCCGCTGGCGCACTGTCGGTCGATGTGTTGCCGATGCTGGCGGGTGATATCGCGGGCAAGACCGTGGTGTGCCTGACCTCTGGCGGGAATTTCGATTTCGAGCGCCTTCCGGAAGTCAAGGAACGCGCGATGCGCTACCTTGGTACCAAGAAATACCTGATGCTGCGGTTGCCACAGCGTCCGGGTGCCCTGCGTGATTTTCTGGAAATCCTTGGCCCTGAGGATGACATTGCGCGCTTCGAGTATCTGAAGAAAACCGCACGCAATTTCGGGACGGTGCTGATCGGGATCGAAACTGTCGCGCCCGAGAATTTTGAAGGGCTGTTTGCGCGCATGGCGGCGCAGGGTTTCACCTTTACCGACATCACCGATGATGACGTGATCGCGGGCTTCGTGATCTGACCGGTGGTGATTGGCGCGTCATTCGGCTGGTAGTCCAACCCTGCGGTGCCAGTCCTGACTGAATTCTGCGCAGGTCTGCGGCAGCAATGCCAGAACATGCGCTTTCTCGGCTGTGCTGCGCTGACCTGCCCCGGCAAGCTGCTCTCCTTGTCCGCAAAGGGCGGCAATCTCGTCAAAGCCCATGTTCAGGGCGGCCCCCTTGAGGAAATGAAACTCGGATTGCAGCGCGTCGGGGGTGGCCGCCGCGGCAAGGCGCAGCATGCCTTCCTCGACCTCGGCCAGAAAGACGATTAGCACCTCTTCTATGCCGTCACTGCCGAAATCATTGTACAATTCCGTGACACGCGTCCAGTTGATCATACCCGCCTCGCTGATCTCATGCCATTGACCCTACCGGCTGTTTCCTAACCAATCTTTAGCATGATTGAGAAAGCACCGATAATTTTAACCTTTCACCGCGAGTTAATCCACATCTGCGATAGTGGCAGGCGGATTTCATCACATCAAGATTACAGGCGATACGCGTGCAGCAGGAACGACACCACAAGGACATCAGCCCTGCCTCGGCACGACGGGCCCTGATCGTCGATGACAGCCGCGCCCAGCGCATGATCTTCGCGCGCCATCTGCAGAACTGGGGGTATGCGACAACAGAGGCCGAGTCGGGCACACAGGCGCTTGCTTTATGCAAAGACGCATATTTTGGCCTGATCCTGTCAGATTGGGTCATGCCCGGCATGAATGGGCTGGAATTCTGTCGGGCCTTTCGCGACCAGTCGCATCATGACTACAGTTACTTCATCCTACTGACCTCGAAAAACGACAAGCAAGCAGTCGCCGAAGGGCTGGATGTGGGGGCAGATGATTTTCTGTCAAAACCGGTTTCAACACATGAGTTGCGCGCGCGGATCAACGCGGGCGAACGCTTGCTGGCCAAGGAACGCGAAGTCCGAATCGCGCGCACCAGGCTGATAGATGCAGTCGAATCGCTGGAAGACGGCTTTGTTTATTTCGATGCCGAGGACCGGCTGGTGCTGGCCAACAGCCGCTACCGCGAGCTGTATGCCCAAAGCGCCGAGATCATCGTGGAAGGGGCGCGGTTCGAGGATATGCTGCGCCACGGCCTGTCGCAGGGCCAGTTTCCCGAAGCCATGGGGCGCGAAGAGGCGTGGTTGCAGAACCGCATGCGCGCGCACCGCAGCGGCGAGACAGTCCGCCAGCAACTGCCCGACGGGCGCGTCCTGCAAATCGCCGAGCGCGCAACCGCAGATGGCGGGCGCGTCGGCGTGCGCGTTGATGTCACCGAATTGCACCGCGCGCGCGAAACGGCCCGCAAGGCCGAAGCGCGCGCAATGCGCCAGAACGAGGAATTGCGCGCTGCCCTTGAAGAATTGCAGATGCTGTATGACGCCGTTGATCGCGACCTGATGGAAGCGCGGCGCCTGCAGCAATCGCTGCTGCGCCAGCGCCAGCATGATTTCGGGGGGGCCAGCCTTTCGCTGCTGTTGCAATCGTCTGGCCATGTGGGCGGCGACATGGTCGGCACTTTCATGATCTCGCCTGCGCGGATTGGCGTCTATGCCATCGATGTTTCGGGCCACGGCGTGGCGGCTGCAATGCTGGGGGCGCGGATTGGCGGGTTGTTTTCGGGGGGCGAGCATAATCAGAATATCGCGCTTTCGCGTGACCCGTTCACAGGGAACGCGACCGCCTGCGCGCCGCATGATGTCGCCTCGCGCGTGAATGACCTGATGTTGCAGGAGATCGAGACTGAAAGCTATCTGACCATCGCTTATGCCGATATCGACCTGAGCACAGGGCGGCTGGCACTGGTGCAGGCGGGCCATCCACACCCCTTGATCCAGCGCAGTGATGGCAAGGTCGAGTTTCTGGGCCAAGGTGGGCTGCCCATCGGGCTGGTTCCGGGTGCGGATTACACGACAATCGAGGCGCGGTTGCATCCCGGCGACCGCCTGTTTCTGTATTCGGACGGGATAACCGAATGCACCAACCAGAGCGGGCAGGAATTTGGCGACGCGCGGCTTGGCGCGATCATGCACAAGCTTTCGCAGACGCGCGGGGCCGATTTCATGGATGCGCTGAAATGGGAGCTGACGGCCTGGGCGGGCAAGGAAGAGTTTGACGACGATGTGTCAGGGGCCTTGCTGGAATTCGACGAAGCCGCGGTCTGCACACCCGAGCCGTCGCGTTTCTATCGCGGAATCCCCATAGAGAACTGACCTTCGCACGGCGCGGTCGCATACGGGGGAACCTGGTTGGCGTCGCTGTCATTCTTCCTATATGAGGGGACGGGATCACGCGCCGCCCCTTGCTGCCCTAAGGCAGTCAGAGGGCTGCGCCAGCAAGGATAACAGCATGAGTTTTGGCGCACAGATCGCCTGGGATGATACAGTGTTACCCTTTCAACTGGACGGGTGCGATATCCGGGGGCGGGTCGCGCGGCTGGATACGGCGCTGGAACGGCTGCTGTCCGGTCACGACTATCCGATGGCGGTCGAGGCAATGGTGGCCGAGGCCGCGTTGCTGACTGCGATGATCGGGCAGACCATCAAGCTGCGCTGGCGGCTGTCCCTGCAGGTCCGGGGCGATGGCCCCTTGCGGCTGATCGCGACCGACTACTACGCCCCCGAGACCGAAGGGGCTGCCGCGCGCATCCGCGCCTATGCCAGCTTTGATGCGGATCGGCTGGATGCGCAGTCACCCGGATTTCCCCAGATCGGCAAGGGCTATTTCGCCATCCTGATCGACCAGGGCACCGACATGGCCCCCTATCAGGGCATCACGCCCATAGCCGGGGCGAGCCTGTCGGATTGCGCCGAAGCGTATTTCGATCAGTCCGAACAACTGCCCACGCGATTCGCGCTCAGTCTCGGGCGGTCGTCGCTGCGCGGCGGGGCAGAGGCATGGCGCGCGGGCGGTGTCATGCTGCAGCACATGCCGCAGGCGGCGGGGGCAAGCCCACGCGAGCGCGACAGTATTTCAGAGGATTGGGCGCGCGCAAATCTGCTGCTGGACACGGTCGAGGCGCTGGAACTGGTCGGCCCCAAGATCCAGCCACCAGAACTGCTGCTGCGCCTGTTCCACGAGGAAAACCCGCGCGTGTTTGACCCGCAGGCGGTGCATTTCGGCTGCTCGTGTTCCGAGGACAAGGTCCGCCAGAGCCTGTCGATCTATTCGGCCAAGGACATCGCGACAATGACTACTCCCGAGGGGACGGTGACCGCCGATTGCCAGTTTTGCGGCGCACATTATGTGATGGATCCGGCAACGCTGGGGTTCGAGGCCAACAGCAATGACACATGACATCGCGGCGCGCTTGCGTGCTGCGCTGGGGCCAGACGGCCCGGTGTCGAGTGATTTCGACCTTAATCCCGGTGTGATCCTGCCCGCGGGGCGCGTGTTGCGCCCGGCGGCGGTGCTGGTCGGGGTGCAGGATGGCCCGGACGGGGCACAGGTGGTGCTGACCAAGCGCGCCTCGCATCTGCGCAACCATCCCGGCCAGATCGCCCTTCCCGGTGGACGACAGGACCCCGAAGACCCCGATATCGTGGCCACGGCCCTACGCGAGGCGCGCGAAGAGATCGGCTTGCCCGAAACCGCGGCACAGGTAATCGGATGCCTGCCGCCACATGAAACCGTCACCGGCTTTCAGGTCACGCCGATCGTGGCCCGGATTACGGCACCGGTTCCGTTCCGCCCCGAACCCGGCGAGGTTGCCGAGATTTTTGCAGTGCCATTGGCATATCTGATGGACACGGGCCATTTTCGGGTTGAACGGCGCATCTGGCGGGGCACCTGGCGCAACTATTACATCGTGCCATGGGGCCCATATTACATCTGGGGCGCGACCGCGCGCATTCTGCGCGGACTGGCCGAAAGGGTCGAGAGATGCAGGTAAGCGGCCCTTGGCTGGAACAGGCGCAGCCCGTGCTGCAGTTGCTGGGCAAGGCAGGCTATCAGGCGCTTGTCGTGGGGGGCTGCGTGCGCAATTCCCTGATGGATGTGCCGGTCAGTGATGTGGATATTGCCACTGACGCCCGCCCCGAAACCGTGATCGCGCTGGCAGAAGCGGGCGGTATCCGCGCAGTGCCGACGGGGCTGGTGCATGGAACCGTAACGCTGGTTCATGACGGGCAGGGCTATGAGGTCACAACATTTCGCCGCGACGTCGAGACACATGGCCGTCATGCAACCATCGCATTTTCCACCGACATGGCGGACGATGCCGCGCGACGTGATTTCACGATGAATGCGATCTATGCGCAGGCGGACGGTCAGATCCTAGACCCTCTGGGCGGGCTGGCGGATGTGCAGGCGCGGCGGGTCCGGTTTGTGGGTGACGCAACCGCGCGGATTGCCGAGGATTACCTGCGCATCCTGCGCTTCTTTCGCTTTCAGGCACAGTATGGCAACCCGGACGCGGGCATAGATGCCGAAGCGCTGGCCGCCTGTGCGGCGGGGGTTGACGGGATCGCGCAGCTATCGGCTGAACGGATCGGGGCCGAGATGCGCAAACTACTGACCGCCCCTGACCCTGCGCCTGCAGTTGCGGCCATGGCGCAATCGGGGGTGCTGGCGCAAGTTTTACCGGATGCGGATGCGGCCATACTGGCGCGGCTGGTGCATCTGGAAGACGGTATTGTGCCTGTCGCCCTGCGACGGTTTCTGGCCCTTGGCGGACAGACCGACCGGCTGCGCCTGACCCGGCGCGAGGCGCTGGGGCTGGCGCGCGCATATGCGGCGTTGGGGTCACTCACCCCCCCGGCAGAACTGGGCTACAGGCTGGGCGCGGATCTGGCGCGCGACGTGGTGCTGGTGCGCGCGGCGCTGCTGGAAGATGTGCCCCCGGCGGGTTGGCAGGCCGAGGTTGCGCGCGGTGCAGCGGCCAGTTTTCCCCTGCGCGCACGCGACCTGCCACATCTGCAGGGGCCTGCACTGGGGACCGCCCTGAAGGCGTATGAAGCACGCTGGATTGCGTCGGATTTCCGCCTGAGCAAGGCCGAATTGCTGACCTGACCTGCCGCTTGGCTGGCCTTCGGCCGCTGCGCCCCCTATATCTGACCAAGTTCAGGGGGCCGCGTGCTACAGAAAACCAATCCAGAGTCTCAGACCACTCCCGGTGCCGCGCATCGACTGGCCAGTCTGATTGATGCGTTCGCGCCCGCAGTGACGGACCCGCCGCGCAGCCTGTGGCAATTCATCCTGTGGTCCGTGCGCGGCGCGTGGCCCGTGCTGCTGCTGGCTGCTGTCATCTCGGCGCTTGTGGGCACGACCGAGGTCATCTCGGCCCTGCTGCTGGGGATGATCATTGATGCAGTTGTCGACTCGGACCCGGCCAGTTTTTTCGCGCAGCATCTGTGGCTTATGGCGCTTTTCGTGGTGTTTTTCGTGGTACTGCGCCCAGTGGCCTTTGGCCTGTCGTCAGCGGCGAACAGTATCGTTGTGATGCCGAATGTCTATGTGCTGGTGCAATCGCGCCTGAACCGCTGGACGCTGGGCCAGCCTGTCACCTTCTTTGACAATGATTTTGCAGGGCGCATTGCGCAAAAGCAGGTGCAGACAGCGCGCGCGCTGACCGATGTCGCGAATGAGGCGATCAATACGATGGCCTTTGCGCTGGCCTCGATCCTTGGGTCGGTAATCCTGCTGTTGACGATTGATGCGCGGATTGCGCTCGCGCTGGCAGTCTGGCTGGTGGGGTATCTGGCGCTGATCCGGTATTTCCTGCCGCAGGTGCGCGCCCGTTCGGGGGCCCGCGCTGGCGCGCGGGCACAGGTCAGCGGACAGGTCGTGGACACGATCACAAATATCAAGACTGTCAAGCTGTTCGCCCATTCCAACTTCGAGGATCGCGCCGCACTGAACGCCATGAGCGTCTTTCGCGACCGCGCAGTCGAGTTCGGCGAAGTGCAGGTCTGGTTCCGGTTCTGGCTGATGGGGGTTGCAGGGCTGCTGCCGGTGTTGCTGATCGGGGGCACTGTGTGGCTGTGGACGCAGGGCGCGGCCACCCCCGGCGCGATTGCGGCGGCAGGAGCCGTGGCAATCCGCATCGCGCAGATGACAGGCTGGGTCAGTTTCGTGCTGATGGCGATCTACAGCAATATCGGCGAGATCGAGGACGGGATGAAAACCCTGACCCCGCGCCCCACGCTGGAAGATCTGCCCGATGCGGTCGAATTGGGGCGCGTCGCCGGGGCCGTGCGGTTCGAGAATGTGGATTTTGCCTATGGGCGCCAGACCGGCGGTGTCGACGCGCTGGACCTGAGCATCGCACCCGGCGAAAAGATCGGCATTGTGGGCGCATCGGGGGCGGGCAAGTCCACGCTGCTGGCGCTTTTGCTGCGGCTCTATGATGTCGAGGGCGGACGGATCACGATTGACGGTCAGGATATCCGCAAGGTCTCGCAGGAAAGCCTGCGGCGCAATATCGCCATGGTCACGCAGGAAACGGCCATGTTCAACCGCTCGGCCTATGCCAATATTCATTACGGGCGGCCAGATGCCACCCGCGCCGAGGTCGAGGACGCCGCCCGCGCCGCCGAAGCGCATGAGTTCATTCTGGGCTTGCAGGACCATGCCGGGCGCAACGGATACGACGCGCATCTGGGCGAGCGCGGCGTGCGGCTCTCGGGTGGGCAACGCCAGCGGATCGCGCTGGCACGGGCGTTCCTTAAGGATGCGCCCATTCTGGTGCTGGACGAGGCGACATCAGCCCTGGATTCCGAGGTCGAGGCCGCCGTGCAAGCGGCGCTGGAGCCGCTGATGGACGGCAAGACCGTGCTGGCCATCGCGCACCGCCTGTCCACCATCGCGCGGCTGGACCGGATCATCGTGCTTGACGATGGCCGGATCATCGAGCAAGGCACGCATGAGGAATTGCTGGCGCGCGAAGGGGTGTATGCCCGGTTCTGGGCGCGGCAATCGGGTGGTTTTCTGGGCTGCGACGCTGCCGAAGACGCCTGAGGGGCAGGGCGGGATGCAATGGATTACGAGACAGTTTCACCACCGGATTTCGGGCGTAGCCTGACTGGCATCGGGGTGAACCTGCTGTGCCGGGATGTCCGTGCGATGGCGGGGTTTCTGCAATCGGTGTTCGGGCTGGAGGTGTTCCGCCTGAGCGATGATTTCGCAATCATTCGGCACGGCGGCATGCTGGTGCAACTGCATTCCGACGCGACCTACCGGGCGCATCCGCTGCTGGGCCTGTTGCCCGAATTGCCCCCGCGCGGGGCGGGGGCGCAGATATATCTGTTCGGGCTGGACCCCGACGCCGCGGTTGCACGTGCGGACCCGGACAGCGTGATCGAGCCACCTGCCGACAAGCCGCACGGCTTGCGCGAGGCCACGATCCTGTCGCCCGAAGGCTACGCCTTTTCTCCGGCCTGCCCGTCATGACAACGCTGACCATCACACGACTTGGCCACCATGGTGACGGTGTGGCCGAGGGGCCGGTTTTCGTGCCGCGCACCCTGCCCGGCGAAGTGGTCGAGGGCGCGGTCGAGGGTGGGCGCATGGCTGCGCCGCGTATCCTGACGCCCGCGCCCGAGCGTATCCGCCCGCCCTGCCCGCATTATCGCGCCTGCGGGGGTTGCGCGCTATTGCATGCGCGCGAGGATTTCGTGACTGCGTGGAAATCAGACGTGATCGCGCAGGCGCTGGCCGCGCAGGGGCTGGAGGCCCCGTTCCGCGTGGCGCATGTCTCGCCTCTGGGGGCGCGCAGGCGCGCGACTTTCGCCGGACGCCGCTTGAAAAGCGGCGCTCTGGTGGGGTTTCATGCGCGGGCGTCAGATGTCATCACCCCTGTGCCCGACTGCCTGATCCTGCACCCGGACCTGACCGCCGCCCTGCCGTTGCTGGAACAGGTGACTGTGCTGGCGGGCAGTCGCAAGGCGGTGCTGGCGCTTGCGCTGACACGTTCCGGGGCGGGGCTTGACCTGTCGATCAGCGGGGGCAAGCCACTGGACGGACCGTTGCGGGCCGAATTGGGCCAGTGGGCGGGACAGGCCGGGCTTGCGCGGCTGGCCTATGACGGCGAAGTGATTGCGCTGGTCGAGGCCCCGTGGCAGCAATTTGGGGCCGCCCGCGTGACACCACCGCCGGGCGCATTCCTGCAGGCCACGCCCGAGGCAGAGGCCGCGATGCAGGATGCCACCCGCGCCGTCACAATGGGCGCGCGCCGGATCGTGGACCTGTTCGCGGGCTGCGGCACGTTCACCCTGCCACTGGCCGCACAAGCCGAGGTCCACGCGGTCGAGGGCAACGCTGCCATGCTTGCCGCGCTGGATGCCGGCTGGCGCGGTGCGGCGGGTCTGCGCCGCGTGACGCATGAGGCGCGCGACCTGTTCCGTCGCCCGCTACTGCCTGACGAGTTGGTCCGCTTCGATGCGGCTATCATCGACCCGCCTCGCGCGGGGGCCGAGGCGCAGACGATGGCCCTTGCGCAAAGCGCCATCCCCCGGATTGCCGCGCTGTCCTGCAACCCGGTCAGTTTCGCGCGTGATGCCAGAATCCTCGTCAAGGGTGGTTATCGGCTGGAATGGGTGCAATTGATCGATCAATTCCGCTTCAGCCCGCATGTCGAGCTTGCAGCGCAGTTCTGCAGGTAGCATATCGCCCCATGAGCCTGCACCGAACTCGGGAGATACCATGCTGAGCCGCGAAAAGACTGCCGCCTTTCTGGATCAGGCCTGGGTGCGCAACGGGATCATCGGGGTGATCCTGTTCAACGCAGTACTTCTGGGGATGGAGACATCGGGCACGATCATGGGGGCCGTGGGGCCGGTCATCATTGCGCTGGACACGCTGTGTCTGTCGATCTTCGTGATCGAACTGACGCTGAAATTCCACGCCCAGCGCGGGCAATTCTGGCGATCAGGGTGGAATATCTTTGATTTCCTGATCGTGGGTATCTCGCTGATGCCGGGTGCGCAGACCTTCAGCGTGTTGCGGGCCTTGCGCATCCTGCGGCTGTTGCGGGTGGTTTCGGTCAGCCCCAACCTGCGCCGCGTGGTCGAGGGGTTCATCAAGGCGTTGCCGGGGATGGGGTCTGTGTTCCTGCTCATGGGGATGCTGTTCTATATCGGTGCCGTGATGGCGACCAAGCTGTTTCAGGACAGTTTTCCCGAATGGTTCGGCGATCTGGGCAATTCGGCCTATTCCCTTTTCCAGATCATGACGCTGGAATCGTGGTCAATGGGGATCGTGCGCCCGGTGATGGAGATTTATCCCTACGCCTGGGCGTTCTTTGTGCCCTTCATCATGGTCACGACATTCGCAGTGGTGAACCTGCTGGTCGGTCTGATCGTCAATTCGATGCAGGATGCCCATGCCGAAGAAAGCAATCAGGCGACATCGGATTACCGGGTCGAGGTGCTGAAACGGCTGGAAGCGATCGAGACACGGCTGGCCGAGCGCGAGAAAGCACCGCCAGCGGAATGACAGCTGCGTGAAAGGACCTGACAGCGCTTGGCAGAATCGCGCGGATCGGGCACTCTGGCGGAAAAATCGAGGCAGTAACATGCATGTTTTTCGACTGATTGCGGCACTGGTCGTGGTGGCCGTGGTGGCGTCTTGCGGTGCGCCCAGCAAGTTTCGCACCTACAAGGGGCCGGAGGTGACGCATGTCATCGTCCATAAATCCGCGCGCCAGATGGAATTGTGGCACTATAACCGGCTTTTGCGCAGCTACCGTGTGCAACTTGGGGGCGCTCCCTTTGGTCACAAGCAGCGCGAGTGGGACCGCCGCACCCCCGAGGGGGATTACATCATCGACCGTCGCAACCCCAACAGTCGCTTTCACCTGTCGCTCGGGATCAGCTACCCCAACGAAGAGGATGTTGCCCGCGCCGAAGCAAACGGCTGGCGGCCCGGTGGCGATATCTTCATCCATGGACAAGGGCCTCGGTTTCAGAACGCACGCGGCGACTGGACAGATGGCTGCATCGCCGTGACCGACCGTCAGATGGAAGATATCTACGCCATGGTGCGTGATGGAACGCCTATCCGCATCAACCCCTGAGGGGTGGTGGCGGCTGTTGCTGCCGACTTCACGAAAAACACCGCTGCAATCAGGCGCACAGCGCCAATAAAATAACGGCTTTCCTGATTTAACTTGTCTGATTCGGCTGCATGCTGTAGCACTCAATAACAACCCGTTTGGGCGGGTAGATTGTTGGGGGGCATTTTATGCCAAAGATTGCCAAGGAATTGAGCGCAGTCGATGTGCGCAGGTTGGGCGCAGGGATGCACGCAGTTGGCGGCGTGGCCGGGCTGCATATGCAAGTCACAGACAGCGGGGCGCGATCCTGGCTGTTGCGCGTTCGCATCGGAGAAAAGCGGCGCGAAGTCGGGCTAGGCTCTTTTCCAGAGGTATCTCTTGCCAGAGCGCGAGAGCGGGCCGCAGAGGCCAAGGACGCTATCAGGGCCGGTATTGACCCGGTCGAGGAACGCAAGGCCGCCAGAGCGGCGCTTGTGGCTGCGCAGCGCAGGGGCAAGACCTTTGCCGAGGCTTGGGAAGGCTACGCCGCGCAGAAGGTCAAGGAATTCTCGACCGAGAAATATCGCGAACAATGGCGGGTATCGGTCGAGACGCACGCCTTGCCAGAGATAGGCAAGATGGCCGTGCAGGACGTGACCCTGCAAGACGTGCAGCGCATCCTTGTGCCGATCTGGGAAAGCAGGACTGTCACCGCGTCCAAGCTGCGCCAGAAGATCGAGGGGGCGCTGAATTGGGCCACAGCGCAAGGCTTTCGGACTGGCGACAATCCGGCCCGCTGGCGCGGCAATCTCGATATGGTGTTGCCTGCGGCTTCCAAGGTATCGGACGCGAAAAGCTACCCGGCATTGCAGCTTGATGATGTAGGCCGCTGGTGGCAGGCGTTGCGAGGGCGCGAGGGTATGGGCGCAGCCGCGTTGCGCTTTCAGGCCATGACCGCGACCAGAGCCGGGGCGATCCGCTTTGCGGCATGGTCGGAGATCGACCTTCAGGCGCGCATGTGGACAATCCAGCCCGGCAGGCAGGCATCCAAGATTGCAGCATCCGACCGGGCAAAGCGCATTCCGCTAACTGATGAAATGGTCGCGCTGCTGGAAGCCTTGCCGCGCTTTGAAGGCAATGACCTTGTGTTTCCCGCGCCGCGTGGCGGGGCTTTGTCTGATGCGACCTTGGGCAAGGTTATGCGCAGCATTCACGAGGCCGATGTGAAGGCCGGGGGCAAGGGCTTTGTGGACGCCGCAACAGGTGAACAGGCCGTGCCGCATGGGCTGCGCAGCACATTCAGGACATGGATTGCAGAGCGCACGCGCTTTGATGGCGACATGGCAGAGATTGCGCTGTTTCACAAAGTGGGCAGCAAGGTGCAGCAAGCCTATGAGCGATCCGACCAAGTCGAGAAACGCCGGGGCATGATGGCCGCATGGGGGCGCTTTCTGCATGGCGCGCAGGTAGTAGAATTGCAGGGGGCGCGGGCCAATGTCTGATTTAAGGCGTAAGCATGAACTGTTGCGCGACGAATGCCAGCGCCGGGCCGACGAGGCTTGGAAGCGCGCGATGCGCAGCGGCTTGACCGAGACTGAGCGCCGCGATGCACTTGACCAATCGCATGCGCTGATGGTTGTCGCTCTTATGCACGCAAAGACGGTTGCGGCTTCTGCTGATGTGCGACCCGTCAAATTCACGCGACAGAACGCGGGGCAACAGTCAAAGACCGCTGCAAAGCTGGAATTTGTCCAAGGTCTTGCGGCGCAGTGCAACGGCGCGAAACGGCAGGCGCTTGCCTTGGCAATATGGGATCACCCGGACGCCGGGCAGCACTTCAAGACAGGCGGTGTCAGCAAACCGTGTTGGTTCGCTCTTTGTTCTGATGGGTCAGTGAGGTATGCTGAGGCTTCCGAGGCCCCAGGAGACCCGCCATGCCCCGCTTCGATCCGACCGAATTCGGCCGCCTGCTTGCCCGCCTGACCCCGCAGGAGCTGCGCCAGGTCGAAGGGCTCGTTGCCGATGCGCGCAAGCGTGTCGAGGCCGTCCTGGAGATCGACGCGCGGGCCGATGCTGGCGGCCCTGCAGCGTCCTGCCCGCGCTGTGGGGGCGGCGCGCGCACCCGGTGGGGTCGGACCAGAACAGGCGCACAGCGATGGAACTGCTCGGGGTGCGGGGCGACGTGGTCGGGCCGCAGCGGAACGCCGCTGGCTCGGGTTCACCGCCTGGACCTGGTGGTCGCGCTGGCGCGTGACATGATCGAGGCACCGCAGCCGATGTCCTGCCGCCGCGGGGGCGAGGCACTGGGGGCGTCGCGTGACAGCATCTGGCGCTGGCGGATGGCGATCATCGGCGCCTTGACGCCGGAGGCTGACAACAGCCTTGCCGGCATCGTCGAGGCCGACGAA
>SKRW01000005.1 GCA_007118295.1 Paracoccaceae bacterium
ACCTGCCGCTGGTCGGGCGCGTGAAAGCGCCCGCCAAAGACCGGACTGGTGATGATCTCGAACGAGGGGAAATAATCCGTATCTGCGCGGCTGTCTGCCAATGCGCCCGCAACAGCGCGCAGGATCGCCTTGGATGCGGTGGTGGCGGTCAGCACATGCGCGCCGCTGGCCGTGGCCGCCAGCGGGACAGGTGACACTGTCAGCAGGAATCGCAGATCCGGATTCTGTGCGCGCATCAGGTCCAGTGCCTGCGCCATGCCGTCCAGCGCCTGCGAGTAGTCGAGCGGCGCGAAGACATGGCGCGCGGGGTCGTATTCGCCCGCGACTGTTCCGGGGCAGAGCGGGTATTCAAGGCCGGTTTCCAGATCGACCCATCGCTCGGTCAGCCCGAGGGTAAAGACGAAAACCCGCGCCTTGAGGACCGAGTCGCGCAGAGCCTTGAGCGTGACCCGCCGCAAGCGGCGCAATTCGGCCACAGTTTCAAAGCCTTCCGGTTCCAGCTGCGGGCGATAGGGATCGCGAAAACGCGCGCCATCCGGCCAGTGGTCCCTTGGCATCTGTTCGACCCCAAAGGCCCATCGCAGCCATTGCAGCAACAGCGTTGGCGTGTAGATATTCCCCGTGCGGGCTGAAAACTGCCCATACCCGAAATCCCTGCCCAGATCTGTCGGTAGCTTGCGTGGCGGGGCCTCGGGCGTCAGCCAGCGATACCCTCGCGCCCGCAAGGCACGCCCGAAATGCTGGGCAAAACAGGACCCGAAGGTCGCAACGCCATCGTTGGGCGTTATCGCGAACTTCGGTGCCCACAACCCGGTGATCGCCATTGGATCGCGGCCTGACACAGCACTGCGCCAAAAGGCGGTTCCGGGCAGATCGGCATAGGGGTGAAGAATGGGTTTACCTTGGTCACTGGGCACGCGGTGCACTCCGGTTAGATGTTCTGCACCATACGCGCGGCTGCGTTGGGCTGACAAGCGGCCTGCACGTGATCAAAAACCTGTCACACAATGTCGCATGTTTGCGCTTTTCGGGCAAAGGGCTGGTATGAACGCGGGCAAGGCGATACTCAGGGCGATCAATGCCCCGCCAATGAGGATGTGGTGAGCGCAACTGCCGACCCAGATTTCGACCCCGCCAGCGGGCAGGCGCGCGAAACGGCGCGGATTTCGCCCATGGCCGAAGGCTGGGCGATCGAGGGGATGCTGACGCTGCGAAGCGTATCCGCCGTGTTGCCAGATTTGAACCGCATCAGTGGCAATCAGGTGGCGCTGGACCTTGCCGGGCTGACACGGCTGGACACGGCAGGTGCATTTGCCCTGCATCAGGTGCAGGCACGCATCGCGCAGGCTGGCGGCCAGCTTGACCTGCGCAATGTCACCCCCGACCATACGGCGTTGCTGGAACGTGTCGCAGCGTCGATCCCGCAGCCGCCGGTTGTGACCGTGCAGCGCAAGTCATTGACCGACCTGCTGGAGATACTGGGCCGTGCTGTCGCGGGCGCGGGCGTCTTTCTGGCCGAGATATGCGCCATGCTTGGCATCTTTATCGCGCGGCTTGTGCGCATGATCCGCCACCCGCATGAATTTCGCATGACGGCGCTGGTGCACCATGCAGACGAGGTTGGCTGGCGGGCGGTTCCCATTGTCATGCTGATGTCCTTCCTGATCGGGGTCGTGCTGGCCTTTCAGGGGGCAGTGCAGTTGCGCCAGTTCGGGGCCGAGATTTTCGTGGTGGACCTGATCGCCATCTCGATCCTGCGCGAGTTGGGCATCCTGCTGACCGCGATCATCGTGGCGGGGCGCACGGCGTCCAGCTACACGGCTGCAATCGGGTCGATGAAGATGCGCGAAGAGATCGACGCCATGCGCACGCTCGCCATCGACCCCGCGACGGTGCTGTTCGTGCCGCGCATTCTTGCGCTTCTGATCACGCTGCCCATCCTTGGGCTGATTGCAAATGTCATGGGCCTGTTCGGGGGCGCGATGATGGCATGGATCGAGCTTGGTATCTCGCCGGGCATGTTCCTGACGCGACTGCTGGAAGATACCAGTATCGATCATGTGATCGTGGGCTTTGTAAAAGCGCCGGTCTTTGCCATCATCATCGGTGTCATCGGGTGTCATGCGGGCATGCAGGTCGGGGGCAATGCCGAAAGCCTTGGGCGTCAGACCTCTGCCGCAGTGGTGCGCGCGATTTTTGCCGTGATCGTTGCAGATGCGCTGTTTTCCGTCTTTTTCGCGATGATGGAGATCTGATGGCACCCGAAGTGATCATAAAGCTGCGCGATATCCGGAACGCCTTTGGCAAAGACGTGGTGCATGACGGGCTGGATCTGGATGTGTATCGCGGCGAGGTGCTGGGTGTCGTCGGCGGGTCGGGCACGGGCAAGTCGGTGCTGCTGCGCTGCATCGCCGGGCTGCGCCCGCCGCAGGCGGGTAGCATCGAGATTTTCGGTCAGGATGCCCTCAACTGCCCCGAGAACCAGCGTCGCGCCATCGACCAGCGCATGGGCGTGATGTTTCAGGACGGCGCGCTGTTTTCCAGCCTGACCGTGCGCGAGAATGTCGAAGTGCCGATGCGCACCCTGCAAGGACTGGATGCGAACCTGCGCCGCGATCTGGCGGATCTCAAGATCGCCATGTCTGGTTTGCCCTATATCGCGGGCGACAAATACCCGTCAGAACTTTCGGGCGGCATGCGCAAGCGGGCCGGGCTGGCCCGCGCGCTCGCACTTGACCCCGAGATCGTGTTTCTGGACGAGCCGACCGCCGGGCTTGACCCGATTGGCGCGTCTGCCTTTGATGAATTGATTAACGGTTTGTCGCAAACGCTTGGTCTGACGGTGTTTCTGGTCACCCATGATCTGGACACATTGCACGCAACATGCGACCGAATAGCCGTACTCGCCGAGAAGCGGGTGCTATACACGGGCACGATGGCCGATATGCTTGAGATCGACCACCCATGGGTGCACGAGTATTTCCACGGCCCGCGCGCGCGGGCGGCCACAGAAACACTGGAAAGGACTGCCTGAGCGATGGAAACGCGGGCCAATTATGTGCTGATCGGCGTGTTCGCGCTGTTGGGGTTTTTCGGGGTTCTGGTGTTCTTTCTGGCCTTCGGAAAGCTGCAGCTTGACCGGCAGTTTGCCTATTATCAGGTGCGGTTTGATTCGGTGTCCGGGTTGTCGCGCTCTGCGGATGTGCGCTTTGCGGGGCTGCTGGTGGGTCAGGTGACCGATATCCGGCTGTCGGCCGAAGGGGATGGCACGGTCGTGGTGCGGCTGGAAGTGGATCGCTCGACCCCGGTGCGCGCCGATTCGGAAGCAATCGTGGACAGTTCGGGGATCACGGGCGTCAGCTTTATCGCAATCAGCCCCGGCAACCCCGAAGCGCCCCTGATAAATGACCGCGACGATATACCCGAATTGCCAGCGGGAAGATCCACGTTTCAATCGCTCACCGATGGCGCGCCGCGGATTCTGGACGAAACCCTGCAGGTTCTGGAACAGGTCAACCGCCTGCTGGGCGAGGAAAACCAGTCGCGCGTGACGAATATCCTCGAAAATGTCGAGCAATCGACCGGCGAGATTACCCGCGCGCTGGATAATTTCGCAGGTTTCACGGATACGATTGCAACCGCGACGGACACGTTCGCCGAATTCAGCGACCTGCTGGCCCCGATCCTTCTGCAGGCTGAAAAAGCGGTTGAGAGCCTGCAATTCGCGATAGACGAATTCGCCCTTGTCGCAACCGAGTCGCGCATCACTTTCGAGACAGGCACCGCGACGCTGGAATCGGCAGACCGTTTCATCACCGGCGATCTGACCGAGACCGTGACGACGCTGCGCGCCTCTGCCGAGGGCCTGCAGGCCGAGATCGAGGCCATCTCGCGCGAGGCGCAGGGCGCGCTGTCCGAGTTTTCGCGCACCAGTTCGGCGGCGACGGAACGGCTGGTAGCACTTGACCCGGCCCTTGCCCGGATCGAGCCGTTGCTGACGCGCGCAGAGTCGACCTTTGAGACAGTCGAGCGCATGTCGGCCAGCATCGATACGCTGGTTTCGGGTGATGGTGCCGCCCTGGTGGCCGAGGCGCGCGAGATGGTGCAGATGGCGCGCGATGCGACCGCGACGATTGCGGGCATGGCGGAAACCGATCTGCCGGTCATCATCGAGGATGTGCGCGCGGCCACTGCCGATATTCGCGCTGTGGTCAACACTGTCGGTGCGGACCTGTCGCAAGTGTCGGGCCGGGTCGACGAGTTGAGTGCGGGCGGGTTGCGCACGCTGGATCAGGTGACCGAGACCTTTGCCAATGCCAATGTCACGCTGGAGGCGATCAACCGCGCGCTGGAAACCAGCGAGGGTGCGATACAGGCCGCCGAGCGTGCCTTTGAAGGGGCGGACCGCGTGATCAACGAAGATATCGGGCAGATCACCGAAGACCTGCGCGATGTGCTGGCGCGCCTGGGCCGGGCGGTGGATTCGGTGTCAGAGGATATCCCCGCCGTGACCGCCGATTTGCGCCGTACAGCGGAAAGTGCCGCACGCGCCTTTGACGATCTGGGGCGCATGGTGCGCGAAAGCTCCGGGCCTGTGCGCGAGTTTACCTCTACGGGCCTGCCCAATATCACACAGCTTGCACGCGAGACGCGCGGGCTGATAACCAATCTCGACCGCCTGACGCGCCAGATCGAACGCGACCCGGCGCGCTTCCTGCTTAACCGCCAGACGCCGGAGTTCAGAAGATGACAGTTCACAGACGCACGCTGATGACCGGGATGGGCGCGATGATGGTGCTGTCGGGCTGCGGCGCACTGTCGGCGCTGAGCGATGCCACGACCGCGCTGGATGCGTTTGAATTGCGCGCGCCGAACCTGCCACAGGCGGGCCGGATGCTGCAACGCGGGCTGAGCATAGAGCCGCCCACGGCGTCGGGCGCGCTGGATGTGGACCGGATCCTGATCAAGCCGAACCCGGTGCAATCACTCTATCTGCCCGGCGCGCGCTGGTCCGACAATGCCCCCCTGATGTACCAGAGCGTCATGCTGCGCGCGTTCGAGGATACAGGCGCGCTGTCCTATGTGGGCCGCCGCCCGCTGGGCGGCGCGGGCGATGTCGCACTGATTTCCGAGATCACCGATTTTCAGGCGGAGCTGGCGGCGGATGGCGACAGCGCGGTCACGCGTATCCGCCTGACCGCGCGACTGGTGCGCGAAACGGACGCGCGCGTGCTGGCGCGGCGCAGTTTTCAGGCGGTAACACCTGCCGAATCGACCGATGCGCTGGAGATCGTTCAGGCGTTCAACGCCGCTTCGGACGCCGTGCTGAGCGATCTGGTCCGCTGGGGGCTGGAGGCGATGGGCCTGCGCTTGCCTGCGGCGTGACAAGGTGCCCTGAACCATGCCGCGCATGGGGTGCAGCGGCCAGTTGAGTATTTTTGGCAAGATGAAGGGGCAGGGGCATTGATCCGTTCGCTATATGACTGGACCTTATCGCTGGCCCGTCACCCGAATGCCTTGTGGGCATTGGCGGTTGTGGCCTTTGTGGAAAGTTCGGTCTTTCCGATCCCGCCCGATGTGCTGATGATCGCGATGATCGTGGCGCGACCGTCGCGCGCCTTCGTGATTGCAGGGGTGGCAACTGTCGCCTCGGTTGCGGGGGGGCTGGCGGGCTACTGGATCGGCTATGGCGCATTCGAGACTGTGGGCCGCCCCGTGCTCGAGTTCTATGGCAAGGACACCTATTTCGACAGTTTCAGCGAGCGGTATAACGAATGGGGCGCCTGGGCGGTTCTGATCGCGGGCGTGACGCCCTTTCCCTACAAGGTCATCACCATCCTGTCCGGGGCCACGGGGCTGTCGCTGGGGGTGTTTCTGGTCGCCTCGATCATCGCGCGGGCGTTGCGGTTCTTTGTGGTGGCCGCGCTCTTGTGGAAATTTGGCGCACCGATCCGTGATTTCATAGAACGCCGGCTGGGGCTTATGTTCACCCTGTTTATCGTGCTGCTGCTGGGCGGCTTTCTGGCAGTGAGATATCTGTGATGCGCAGACAAGTACAACTTCTGGCACTGGCGGGCTCGCTCGGGCTGCTGTTGGGGGCGTTGGCGTTCGAGCATATCGGCGGGATGGCACCTTGCCCCCTGTGCATCTGGCAACGCTGGCCGCATGTGGTGGCGTTGCTGGGGGCGGGGGCACTGATGGTGCCATCCTTGCCGTTCGCAGTGCTGGGGGCCGGGGGGGCCGCGACATCCGGCGGTATCGGGGTCTATCATACCGGGGTCGAGCGCGGATGGTGGCCGGGGCCATCCTCGTGTGCTGCGGGCGATGTGGCAGGGCTGACCCCCGAAGAGTTGCTGGCCCGGATCATGGGCGCCCCGGTGGTGCGCTGCGATGAGGTCCCGTGGGAAATGCTGGGCCTGTCAATGGCAAGCTGGAACGCAGTTGCGTCCTTTGGCATTGCGGCGCTCTGGCTGATCAGCCTGCGTCTGCGTTAATGCAGACGCAGATTACCGCGCGAGAATTTGCCGACCTCGAATTCGCCCACGACATTGCGCCATTCCCCTGCCGAGAGTTGCTTGCGGTGGGTGAAGCGCACTGAATGCAGCGGCCCCTCAATGGAATCGTGCCAGAATTCGATAAATTCGAACAGCCGCGGGTAGTCGGGGGCAAGGTCATACTCCTGCCAGAGAAAGGTATTCAGGACATGCGTGTGATCGGGCATGCGGTAGGTCATCTCTGCCGTGGTCAGGCCATAGCCCCTGAGCATGAGTTCGACGGGATGTGTGTCCATAGGGAGCCTCGTGTTTTGGTCTGTTCTCAAATCATGCCAAAGAGAAGATAATTTTCAATGAAAACATGCTGTTGGCACTTGTTCAATGTGGCTGCCAAGAGGGCGGCCATTGGGCCATTGCACCCCATATGATGGTTCTGATAGACTGACGCAAACCATATCTTGAGCGACGAGCAAAGATGCGAGGACTGCGTGAACGATACCCCGGAACCACCTGAAAACATGGAAGAAACCCCACCGACAGCGCCGTCGGGTCCGACCATCTCGATCACGCAGGAAATGCGCGCCTCATACCTTGATTACGCCATGAGCGTGATCGTCAGCCGAGCGATCCCGGATTTGCGCGACGGATTAAAACCTGTGCATCGGCGTATTCTGTATGCGATGTACGAGGCAGGCAATACGCATGACAAACCGTATCGCAAGTCGGCGCGGTCGGTCGGCGATGTGATGGGCAAGTACCACCCGCATGGCGACTCGGCGATCTATGATGCGTTGGTGCGCATGGCGCAACCCTTTTCGATGTCGCTGAAGCTGCTGGACGGGCAGGGTAATTTCGGCTCGATGGATGGCGATAACGCCGCCGCGATGCGCTATACCGAAGTGCGCATGGACAAGGCGGCAGGGGCCCTGCTGGCCGATATCGACAAGGATACGGTCAATTTTCAGGACAATTACGATGGCCGCGACCGTGAACCCACCGTTCTGCCTGCGCGCTTTCCCAACATGCTGGTCAATGGCGCAGGCGGTATTGCCGTGGGCATGGCGACCAACATTCCGCCGCACAATCTGGGCGAAGTCATCGACGCGACACTGGCGCTGATCGAGAATCCGGATCTGAGCAGTGCCGACCTGATCGAGTATATCCCCGCGCCTGATTTTCCGACGGGTGCGCTGATTCTCGGGCGGTCCGGCGCGCGCAAGGCATATCTGGAAGGGCGCGGGTCGGTCATCATCCGGGCCAAGACCCATATCGAGGAGATCCGCAAGGACCGCTATGCGATCATTGTCGATGAAATCCCCTATCAGGTGAACAAATCGACCATGGTCGAAAAGATCGCCGATGCCGTGCGCGAGAAAAAGATCGAGGGGATATCGTCGGTTGCCGACGAATCCGACCGGGTAGGCGTGCGTGTTGTGGTGGAACTCAAGCGCGATGCGACCCCGGATGTGGTGCTGAACCAGTTGTTCCGGTTCACGCCCATGCAGACCTCGTTCGGGTGCAACATGCTGGCGCTGAACGGCGGGCGGCCAGAGCAGCTTGCCTTGCGCGACTTCCTGACCGCATTCATCAGCTTCCGCGAGGAAGTGGTGACGCGCCGCACGGCCTATGAGTTGAACAAGGCGCGCGAGCGCAGCCATGTGCTGTGCGGGCTGGCCGTAGCCGTGTCGAATGTCGATGAAATTGTCGCCACGATCCGGTCCTCGGCTGACCCGGCAGAAGCGCGTGAAAAGCTGATGACCCGGCGCTGGCCTGCGGGCGATATTGCGCCCTATATCCGCCTGATCGATGACCCCAGCCATACGATGAACGAGGACGGAACCTACAACCTGTCCGAAGTGCAGGCGCGCGCGATCCTTGAATTGCGGCTGCAGCGCCTGACGGCGATGGGTGTGAAAGAGGTCACGGACGAGTTGGAGACGCTGGCCGCACGGATCAAGGATTATCTGGACATCCTGCGCTCGCGCGTGCGGGTGATGGAGATCATTTCCACCGAACTGTCCGAGGTCCGAGACCAGTTTGCCGTCCCCCGCCGCACCGAGATCGTGGACTGGGCCGGTGACATGGAAGACGAGGACCTGATCGAGCGCGAGGATATGGTCGTCACCATTACGGCGGGCGGATATATCAAGCGCACGCCGCTGGTGGATTTCCGGGCGCAGCGCCGGGGCGGCAAGGGGCTGTCGGGGATGGCAACCAAGGATGATGATGTCGTCACCTCGCTATTCGTGGCCAACACGCATACGCAGCTTCTGTTCTTTACCACCGACGGGATGGCCTACAAGCTCAAGACCTGGCGGTTGCCATTGGCGGGGCGCAATGCGCGCGGCAAGGCGATGGTCAATATCCTGCCAATCGCGTCAGGTGTCAGTATCGCGGCCATCATGCCGGTCGAGCGTCCAGAGGAAGAATGGGAAAACCTTCAGATTGTCTTCGCCACATCGGCAGGCGATGTGCGGCGCAACGCCCTGTCGGATTTCGTGAATGTCATGCGCAATGGCAAGATCGCGATGAAGCTGCCCGAAGGGGTTAGTCTGGTGAATGCGCGTATCTGTGACGAGGGGGATGACGTGATGCTGGTCACGTCCTCGGGCCGGGCGATCCGGTTCTCGACCACGGATGTGCGCGTGTTCAAGGGGCGCGATTCGACCGGGGTGCGTGGTGTGCGGCTGGGCGAGGGGGACCGCGTGGTGTCCATGGCCGTGATCCGCCATTTCGAGGCCAGCCCCGAAGAGCGCGAGGCGTTCATCCGCCAGCGCCGTCTGATTGCAGGTGTCGTGGACGAAGAAGCCGAAGAACCCAACGACGAGACGATCGAGGCCGGGCAGTTGTCGCCCGAGCGGTATGCCGAGATGTCAGCGGCAGAGGATTTGCTGCTGACGATCACCGCAGGGGGTCTGGGCAAGCTGACCTCCAGCCATGATTACCGTATCACCGCGCGGGGTGGACAGGGGGTTGGTGCGACTGACAAGTTGATGCGCGGGGGCGCGCTGGTGGCGCTCTTCCCGGTCGAGATGTCGGACCAGATCATGCTGGTGACATCGGCCGGGCAGTCGATCCGTGTGCCCATTGAAGGGATACGCTTCCTGCGCCGGACGGGTGGGGGCGTCAAGGTGTTCAACATGAACCGGTCCACCGAACAGGTTGTCTCGGTCGCGCGGATCGCCGAAGCGGGCGACGAGGCCGAGATCGCACCGCCCGAGGCATGAGCCTGCCGGGGTTGGCGCGGGAACTGGCCGAACTGGCGGCGCGGCGCGAAACTGTCACCTACGGGGCGCTGGCCGCGCGGCTGGGGCTGGACGGGCCGGGCCGGATTGCCCGGCTGACCGGGGCGCTGGAAGACCTGATGGAAGAAGACGCGGCACAGGGCGCCGCGCTGCGCGCGGCGCTGGTTCTGGGGCGGGCGTCCGGGCACCTGCCCGCGCGCGGTTTCTTTGACAAGGCGCGAGAATTGGGGCTGTTTGACGGGGACGATCCGGCACGTTTCCATGGCGCGCACCTTGCCGCGCTCCATGGTCGGGCGCTGCGCGACTAGCACCGAGTGGGGGGCCTGTACGGGCCCACCCGACCACCCCCGGCCGCTCTGCGCTGACGCGCAGTGCGGCCTTGCCCGCACAGGCCCCCACTCGGTGCGGACAGGTCCGGGCTTGTGGGTTCAGGGCGCGGTTGGGCGCTGTGCAAGGGCCTGTTGCAGCACGAACACCCGGATCGCAGAGGCCAATCCGATATCGCCGCGTGTGGCGTCTATGTCTGCGGCAAGCGCGTTGATGGGCTGGCCCCGCGCCCGCGCGATGCGGCGGAACTCCTGCCAGAAAATCTCTTCCAGCGAAACCGAGGTGCGATGCCCGCGCAGGCTGAGCGAATGCTTGACGGGGCGCCCGTTCATGGCTCGCGCTTGTGGCTGTCAAGATGGGTGCGGGCCTTGGTGGCCTGCGCTGCTTCCAGGGCGCGTGTGGCCTTGCTGCGCGCATGACGCGCTGCGTTCTCTGCGGACTTGCCGCGTTTCGCGGCGCGCGCGGTCTGTTTGCGGACAGTGCGTAAATTGACAAGCTTGCTCATACTGCAAAGATTACGCGCACCCTTGGCGACCTGACAAGAGCAAGACCACGCCTTGTCACAAGTGTTTTCTGCATGCGGTCTGGCAAGCCGTGAAACTGTCCGCATGCTTCCTACGTAACTGACCTGACCTTGCGATATACTGACAGGGTGTAGGGCTGGTCAGTTTGTGAAACCACCTGTCTTGTGAAAGGAAGTGGATGATGAAGAAGATCGCTGGTGCAACCTTGCTGGTCGTCACGTTTGGCGTCGTTTCGGCCTGTAGCAATGATCCGCAGATCAATGCCGCCTTAGGCGGGCTGACCGGGGCGGCCGTGGGCAGCCAGATCGGTTCGGGATCGGGACGCACGACTGCCATTCTGGGCGGTGCCGCTGTCGGGACCGCTGTGGGTGCCAGCCAGCCAACCAATTGAGTCGGGGCTGAAGCCGGACAGGACAGGCCGGGAAACAGATGTTTCCCGGCCTGTCCTCATATCTTTCAATTATCCCTGTGGCGCTGTCGGGCCGATTCAGTCTTTTGGGCCGATCATGTCCTCGGGGCGCACGACGCGGTCGAAGGTTTCGCCATCGACAAAGCCAAGTGCGATTGCTTCCTCGCGTAGCGTGGTGCCGTTCTTGTGTGCGGTCTTGGCCACCTTGGTGGCATTGTCATAGCCGATGGTCGGGGCCAGTGCAGTGACCAGCATCAGCGATTCCTTCATCAACTTGTCGATCCGCGCGACATTCGCTTGCGTTCCGACAACCATGTTGTCGGTAAACGACGAGGCCGCATCGCCCAGCAACTGCATCGATTGCAGCACATTGTAGCTCATCATCGGGTTGTAGACGTTCAACTCGAAATGGCCCTGACTGCCAGCAAAACCCACTGCTGCATCGTTGCCCATGACATGCGCACAGACCATGGTCAGCGCCTCGGCCTGCGTGGGGTTCACCTTGCCGGGCATGATGCTGGAGCCCGGCTCGTTTTCGGGCAGGATCAACTCACCCAGACCCGAACGCGGACCAGAGCCCAAGAGCCGCATGTCATTGGCGATCTTGAACAGCGACGCGGCAACGGTTTTCAGCGCACCCGAGAACATGACCATCGCGTCATGCGCGGCCAGTGCCTCGAACTTGTTGGGGGCCGTGACAAAGGGCAGGGCGGTGATGTCAGCGATATGCCCCGCCACGGCCACATCCCAACCCTTGCGGGTGTTCAGCCCCGTGCCCACTGCCGTGCCGCCCTGCGCGAGTTCATAGATATGGGGCAGGCACATCTCGACCCGCGCGATCCCCATTTTCACCTGATGCGCATAGCCGCCAAATTCCTGCCCCAGTGTCAGGGGGGTCGCGTCCTGCGTATGGGTGCGCCCGATCTTGATGATATCCTTGAACTCTTCGGATTTCGCCGCGAGTGCCGCCTGCAGCTTGGTCAGCCCCGGCAGCAGCACATCGCGCGCCAGCATGGCAATGCCGACATGCATGGCCGTGGGAAAGGTATCATTGCTGGACTGGCCCATGTTGCAATGGTCATTGGGGTGAACAGGGTCTTTCGACCCCATCTCGCCGCCCAGAATCTCGATTGCGCGGTTCGAGATCACCTCATTCGCGTTCATGTTGGATTGCGTGCCCGACCCGGTCTGCCAGACGACCAGCGGGAAATTGTCGTCAAAGCGTCCGTCAAACACTTCAGTCGCGGCCTGCACGATGGCGCGCCCGCGGGTTTCGTCCAGCGTGCCCTGTTCCATGTTGACCAGCGCGCAGGCCCATTTGATCGCCCCCAGCGCGCGAATGATCGGCACGGGCTGGCGTTCCCAGCCGATGGGGAAATTCAGGATCGAGCGTTGCGTCTGCGCGCCCCAGTATTTGTCGGCAGGCACATCCAGCGGGCCAAAGCTGTCAGTCTCGCGGCGGGTGGCAGTCATGGTCAAGGCTCCTAATGGGCAATATTTGCCCTTGTCCTTAGCGACTGCAACGGGGGAAATCAATCGGCATGCCGTTGCATACCAGCGGGCGATTACTTGCGGAACCGGTCCAGGCTGACGACCTCGCCACTTTTCTCTTCGACAGGGGCGTCTTCGAGCATGGGCGCTTCGTCCTCCTCGTCGTCGTCCTCGTCATGCTGCAACTCGAAGCGCAGGCCAAACTCGACTGACGGGTCGACGAAAGTCGAGATGGAATCGAACGGAATATAGAGAGGCTCTGGCGAATTGCCGAAATTGAGCGTGATCGCGAATCCGTCATCTTCGACGATCAGGTTCTCGAACCAGTGCTGAACCACAAGGGTGATTTCCTCGGGGTAGCGTTCGCGCAGCCAGTCGGCCATCTGCATGTCGGGATGGCCAGTGTCGATCGTGATGAAGAAATGATGATCGCCCGGCAGGCCTTCTTGCGCGACATGATCCATCACCTTGCGGATGAGTCCCCGCATGGCGTCGTGCATCAGATTGCCGTAGTCGATTCCGCTCATTGCGCCCCCTTTCGTCACTGCAAGCATAGGCTTTTCAAAACCGAAGTGAAGCCCCGTTGCGACGGCCATGAAAAAAATGCCGTGTCAGGGGTGGGGGGGTGCCATCGTCGGCGGGCTGGCATGCATATGGACCGCATACCTTTTTGCCGACGATGGCGCGGGATCAACCGAAAATGTCGGCGACGATCCCGTTATACCAGCCGATGCTTTCCTCATAGGTCTGACGGCGCAGTTCGGCGTCTTCTCCGGTCTGGCTGATGAAGCTCGATACCGATTCGATCTGATCGGCACCGGGCTCGTAGCTGGCCCCGACCTTGACGCCGTCATTCGTGGCGATCAGCGACCAGCAGGTGTTGGAATAGCGCGCCGGGAAGATGCGGCTGCCCGTCAGCTCACCCCGGATCACATTCGACACCACCTTGGCCTGACTGTTGGCCGAGAAACCCGATTTCGGCATGGCACCCTGCTGGCTGGCATCGCCCAGAACAAAGATGTTGTCATCCATGCGCGAGCGCATGTCCTCGGGCTTGACCGGGGCCCAGCCCGCGTCATTGGTCAGACCGGCCAGTTCAGCGATCTTGCCAGCCTTTTGTGCGGGAATGACGTTGCAGACATCGACCTGCTCGACCATGCCGTCGATCACGACTTCCATGGCATCGGGGCGCACCTCGACCTTGTCGCCGCCGAAATCAGGGCCGATCCTCTCGACCATCGCGCCATAGTGGCGTGCCCAGCCTTCCTCAAACAGACCCTGTTTCGAGAAGTTCTCTTTCGGGTCCACGATCAGGATCTTGGCGGTCGGGTTGGATTGCGACAGGATATGCGCCACCATCGAGATCCGCTCATAGGGTCCGGGCGGGCAACGATAGGGGTTGGGGGGGGCGACCATGCAATAGGTGCCACCCTCGCGCATGTTCTCGACCTGCGATTTCAGCAGTTGCGTCTGGGTGCCGGATTTATAGGCGTGGGGCATCAGGCTTTGCTTGCTGACATCCCAGCCGGGAACGGCCCCATCGACAAAGTCGATACCGGGCGACACGACCAGACGGTCATAGGGGATTGCCGCGCCAGACCCAAGCGTGACGGTCTTGGCATCGCGGTCCACTGCCATGGCCCAGTCATGAATGACATTGACACCGCGCATCGCCAGATTGCCATAGTCATGGCCCAGATCATCGAATTCCCAGAACCCACCCATATAGAGGTTCGAGAAATAGCAGGTGTAGTGCATGCGCGACGGTTCGATCAGCGTGACGTCAAGCGCGCCATCGCTGTCAGCGGCGAGGTAGCGCGCAGCCGTGCCGCCGCCCGATCCCCCACCGATAACCACCACGCGGGGGCGTGCCTGACCCATCACGGCCGGTGCGGAAAGCGCGGCGGTCGCAGCCGTTGCGGTTCCCAGAAAACTGCGTCTGTTTAGTTTCATTCGTTCTCTCTCCCTTTGCGGCTTCGGAGTTTGAAGCCTGTGTTGTCCCGGTCACCTTGTCATGTCCAGACCTATGGCCAGATGCTGCGGGCCTGATCCGGGAACAGAATTCCGCGCGGGGCAACTAAACGCGGAACAGGTGTCGAAATACGCTGCAGCCTCGCGGTGCAACAATGCCCGGTTTCATGGTCGGGCGATACCGGTTTCCCTAATCTCTCAGACTTTCGAAATAGGCGGCAAGGGCTGCGATCTCCTCGTCATCGAGCCGTTGCGCAAGGTTTTGCATCACTTCATGCGGGCGCAACCGCTTCTTGTAGGCGTGCATGGCGACCACGAAATCCTCCTGCGGCCAGCCGACAATGCCGGGAATGCCCGCAAAATCGCCACTGCGCTGGTGGCAGGTTGTGCATTCCGCACTCAGGAATGCTCCATATTCCGCGTCTCCCTCAATCGCCAGCACTTCGGGGGGCAGCCGCACTTCGGGCGCAAAGGCCGTGGGCGAGGCTTCGGGGATGTTCTGCGGCTGATCCGAATAGGCGCGGATAAAGGCAATCAGATCCGCGCGTTCGGTCGCATCTTCCAGCCCCGGATAGGCCATGTTGGTGCCGGATACCAGCGAGCGCGGGTTTTCGATATAGGCATCCAGCCGCGCAAGATCCCAGTACAGGCCATCGCGGCCCTGACGGGCAAGCGCTTCGGAATAGTGAAATTCCTCATAGCTGCCCGCGCGCCGGTCAAAGATGCGATTCAGATGCGGACCGATACGGTGTTCGGCACCGTCCCCGATCTGATGGCAGCTTGCACATTCATACTGGTAGAGTTCCGCGCCCTCGGTTGCGTCACCGAGGGGCACAGCCTGCCCAAACGCCCCCGCCGGTGCTAGGACAGCGCCGGCAAGGAGCAGGGCGGCAAAATTTTGCTTCAGCATCATGTCACCTCAGTTCATGTGTGACTTCAGATAGGCAATCAAGGCTGCCCTTTCATCAGCGCCGCGCACCCCGCGAAAGGACATGCGGTTGCGCGGGATCAAACCTGCCGGATTTTCAAGGAAGGCGTCAAGTGTTGCGTCATCCCAGACCAGCCCATTCTCGCCCGCTTCGACAAAGGCAGGCGAGTAGCGGAACCCGTCCACCTGTGCCGCGCCTGAATTCACGATGTCATTCAGCTTCGGTCCGGTGCCATTGCGCGCACCCTCGCCGATACTGTGACAGGTGCGGCACTGCCGCCACGCGCTTTCGCCAGCGGCCACGAGTTCCGGGTCTAGTGCTGCGAGGTGCACTGTCTCTTCTTCGACGGCGTCGGGCGTGACAGCGGCTTCGTCTGCCGGGTCATCCTGCGCTGCCGCCCCGCCGATCAGATCCTCGGAATACAGATTGCGGATCACCGGGAAATCCGGCGTCACGTTCAGATCTTTGGCCCGCGCGACAATCGTGACCGGGTCGCCGCAATCGCTCATGCAGGGTTCTTGCGTGAACACCGGAAACTCGATCTCGGCGCGGTTATCGACGTAGAATCCACCCTCGTTCGGCAGGCGGATTTCGGTGAAATTCTCGTGGCTCAGCTCGAAATCGTCATCCACCAGACCGGCCGAATAGATGATATAGGCGACAATGGCATAGACCTCGTCCACCTCCAGCGTCTGGGCCGCGCCAAAGGGCATCGAGCGATGAACATAATCCCAGACCGTTGACAGATAAGGCCAATAGGATTCGACTGTCTTGAGCGGGCGCACGGCGGTCAGCGTGCCGGTTCCGCCGACAATCGGAGGCCACGCCCCGGCACCCTCGGCGAAATCACCGTGGCAGGCCGCGCAATGGTCGATCCACAGGTCCTCGCCATCATAGACATCGCCACTGCCTACCGGCAAACCGCGCCCGTCAGGCATGACCGCCACATCCCAGGCCGCGATTTCCTCGGGCAGGGCAGCGCGACCAAGGCCAAGCGCGTCGGCCAGAACGGGGGTTGCGCCGATAATCGTGACCAGCGCCGTGCCGGAAATAAACTTAGCCAATCTCGACATTTTCGGCCTCTCCGTTCTCGTTGACAAACCATGTCTGGATGCCGTTGTTGTGATAGATCGAATTGACACCGCGAATTGCGCGCAAGGCGTCCTTGGTCGGCTGGACGTAGCCGGTCTCGTCAATCGCGCGCGATTGCAGATACATCGGCTGACCGTCCCAGACATGATCGACATAGAACCGGGTCAGCGCCTTGTCGCCCGGTTCGCCTGCCAGACGGGCAGTCTGCCAGTTCACGCCGCCGTCCAGTGACACATCAACCCGCGCAATCTTGCCAAGGCCGGACCATGCCAGCCCGGTGATCACCATCGGCCCCTGCCCGTGGCCAATCGGCATTTGTGGCGAGGGCGAGGTGATGATCGATTTCGCGTGCATCGCCCATGTCCATTTGCGCGCGCGTCCGTCGGGCATCAGGTCAGTGTATTTGCTGGTTTCCTCGCGGCTTTCAATCGGGCCATCATGCACCCCGATGCGGCGCAGCCACTTGACCCAGAGGTTCCCCTCCCAGCCCGGCACGACCAGCCGCACCGGATAGCCATGCTCCATGCGCAGCGCCTCGCCATTGGCGAAAAAGGCGATCATGCAGTCGTCCAGCGCCTTTTCCATCGGGATCGAGCGCCCGTTGGAGGATGCATCCGCGCCTTCGACATAGATCCATGTGCCCTCTGGCTTCACGCCCGCCTCGTTCAGCAGGGTGCGCAGGGAAACGCCGGTATATTCCATGTTGTGAATCATGCCGTGGGTGAATTGCACGGCATTCAGTTGCGCGCCGCCCCATTCCATGCCGCTATTGGCCGCACATTCGCAAAACGCCGTGCGGGTGATGCGTGGCATGCGCATCAGATCGCCAAAGGTGAACACCAGCGGCTTGTCCACCAGCCCGGTGATCATCAGGCGGTAATCCTCCTTGCTGAGTTCGATGGCACCCGAATGATGGCGCTCGAATGCACAGCCCTGCGGCGTGATCGTGCCGTCCAGCGCGTGAATCGGCGTAAAGTTGATCGAGGCGATGGGGTCCGCTGTCAGCCATTCGACATTGCGCCGCACGACGTGATCCTCGTAATGGATCGGCATGCCGTAAGGGGTTGCATCCACCCCTTCGCCCAGAAACATGGCCCAGGGCTGGACTTCGGTAATCAGCGGGTCGGGCGATATCGCGCGCGCGCTGCCCGTCCCCAGTGCGGCCCCCCCGGCGGCCAGCCCGGCCGTGCGCAGGAAATCCCGGCGCGAGGCACCGCGCGGCTTTCCCGAAGCGTCATTTGGCGTGTCAGTCATGACAATGCTTCCTCTGTTGCAATGGCAGGGCAGGCCCCGCCGAATTTGTGTTTACAGGCCGCTGACCTGAACCGAGGTGTTCGGCTCCAGGCTGACGCGCCCGATCTTGCGAATATGGTTTTCGATGACATCCCAGATTTGCGGGCCTTCGGTGCCCTCATTGACACTGCCCCAGCCGCCCACGATGTAATTGCGCGCGGGCTCGATGGCATCGCCCGTCGCCAGCAACACCATGTTGGAAATCCGGCTGCCCTGCGATGCCGAGACATCGATATTGTAGCCAAGCCCGCCCATGCGCACCATATCGCCCCCGGCCTGAAAATACGGGTCGGGGTTAAAGATGTTTTCGGCCACGTCTTCGAGCGTGGTTTTCAGCATCTCGCCGCTCATTTCGGTGCGGTAGCACTGGCCATAGGTCATCGAGGTGACATTGTGGATGTCTTCGCGCGTGATCGCATCGCCCGGCATCAGGCTGGCCCCCCAGCGCACGCCCGGCGACATGGCGATTTCCGTGTCGCGTTCGGACATCACGGCATCCACGATCAGATCATCCCATGTGCCGTTGAAATTGCCCCGCCGGTACAGCAGGCTGTCCGTGTGGCCGATAACCTCTTCAAGCTGGTCCTTGAAGGGCGCGCGCTCAGCCTCGATCAGTGCGGCCATGTCGGGGTCGGGGGTGATGACATCGGCAAAGACCGGGATCAGCTTGTGCCGGAACCCCATCAACTGTCCGTCCCGCACATCCAGATCCAGCCGAGTGACGAATTTGCCGTGGCTG
>SKRW01000187.1 GCA_007118295.1 Paracoccaceae bacterium
GTCTAGGAAAGGCACATCATGCACTGGCTGTATCTTGGCGTCGCGATCCTGTTCGAGACCATCGGCACCACGGCGCTGAAGGCCAGCGACGGCATGACCCGTGCGCTGCCGTCGCTGGTGGTGGTTCTGGCTTACGCGCTGTCCTTCTGGCTGCTGGCGCTGGTGTTGCGGGTAATCCCTGTGGGCGTGGCCTATGCGATCTGGTCGGGTCTGGGGATCTGCCTGATCGCAGGCATTGGCTGGCTCGTGTTCGGCCAGCGTCTGGATGGCCCTGCCCTGCTGGGGATCGGGCTGATCATCGCGGGTATTCTCGTCATCAACCTGTTCAGCGCCAAGGTCTGAGCCGTGTCAGACAGTTCTCAGCACACCGCCTTCGAGGATGCACAGGGCCTGATCTTTGGTGCAGCGATGTGCAGCTTTGGCGTGCTGATCCTGACGGGCGCGGGACTGGTGACAGGGCAGACCGCCGGTCTGGCCGTGCTGATCGCCTATGCGACCGGCTACAGTTTCGGCCCGGTCTTTTTCGTCATCAATATCCCGTTCTACGCATTGGCCTATCGCCAGCTTGGGGCTGCGTTCACGCTCAAGACCTTCGTTTCGGTCGCGTTGATCTCGGGCTTTTCGCTGGTAATCGAGGACATGGTGCAGGTCAGCCCGGCCCATCCGGCGGTTGCGGCGGTCTTGTTCGGGATGATTGCCGGGGCGGGATTGATCGCGATCTTTCGCCATCGGGCCAGTCTGGGCGGAATCGGGATTCTGGCCTACTGGCTGCAAGAGCGCATGGGCTGGCGCGCGGGCTGGGTGCAGCTTGGCTTTGACCTGCTGCTGTTTGCATGCGCGCTTGCGCTGCTGGACCCTGTGCTGCTGCTGTGGTCTTTGCTGGGTGCAGTGGTGCTGAATGCAATTATTGCCATCAACCACCGGCGCGACCGCTATATCGCAACCTGACGGGTCAAAGGCTCAGGCCTTGCGCTGAAAAAACACCATGCGCTGCGCCAGATCATCCGGGTCAAGCCCCAAGGTCTGCGCGGTCTTGTCCATGTCGTAATCGCATTGCGCATAAGCTTCGCGGATACACATCTCTTCCAGAACGCGCGCAGTCTGCGACACGATCTGCGCGACAGGCTGCTTGCCTATCTCGCAAAAGGCCTGCTGGACAAGCGCACTCGCATGCACCGAGCGCGCGTCGCGCGCAGAGCCGTTCTCATTCCCTTCCGTGGCACCAGACACGGGGGCGGACATCGCATCCTCGTAGCTTTGTTCTATCTCGACCATGGCGCGGTTGAATTGCTGTTGCATCCGCACAGCAGGCCGCAGATCCCGGCAGACCAGAACCGAACGACCGTCCCGTGCGGCAATGCGCTGGACCAGCAGCGGCACCTCGGTGCCCAGTCCACGGGTCCTGAAATTCAGGTGGCGCCAGCCTGTTATCGCCTTTGCCCCAGCCGACCACAGCAAGTCAATCTTGCGCTGCCCCTCTGGCCCGACAAGCGTGCGCAGTGACGCGCCTTGCCACGAAGCGCAGTCCAGATCCTGCAACGCAAAGCCTGTCACGATGTTCTGCACCACCAGATCCTCACCGATCAGCAGGCACAGATCGCTGGATGCGATAACAATCTGACCAACCACATCCATAGGGAAGGACGCGATGCAATCGGAAAGGCGCGCGATGTCGGTTGTCGCACTGGTCATGTCAATTCCATTTTCCGGACGGTCTTTCTATCCACTTACCAGAAAGATAAGTTGTAACTTCATCAATTGCCAGCCCTACCTTGTCGGCACCCAGAAATCCATACTGTCCGAAGGGAGGCTGAATTGCGGCCCCGCCGATCAGGACTTCCATTTGCGGATCGCGATTTGCGAGGCGGCAGGTTGTCACGAAATCGGCAAGCCCGGCCAGACTTTCATCACAACTGACCGAAATCGCCATCGCGGCAAAGCCCCGCTTTGCAAATTCCGCGATCACTGCGTCGGTTTGTTCATGGTCGAAAAAGCTCACTGACCAACCGCGCAACAACAGCTCCTGCGTCAGAATTCTGGCACCAAAGCTGTGAGTGTCGCCCGGCGCGACAGCGACAAGGATCTGCTCCTGACAGGCGCGCGCGCGTTTCGTGAGGTCGTGCAGGTCCGACTGCGCGCGCGACAACCTGTCGAGCAACCGGTGCAGCAAGGCAAATGCCAGCGAGGTCTCGGCGAAGGTGGCCGTGTCATCGGCCCAGGCCTGCCCCACGATCCGGATCGCAGGCAGCAACAGGCGCTGGTAGACCCGCTGCGTGCCGATTTCCGGATGCTCCAGCGCAATCCGGCAGACCCCGAGCGCACGTGTGTAATCGCCTGCCAGAACAGCCTTGGCCAGTTCCGGGCCGCAGTCGATCGCACGGTCCTCGGTCAGCGTTGCGCCATCACGCCGCATGATGTTGCTCCGTCCGGGCATTGCCTGAGACGTTGCTCTGGCAGCCAGCTCTCGATACGTCTGTTCCAGCCAGTCATGGCACTCATCAGGCAATGGCACGTTCTGCAACTCGGTTCTGATTACACGGGTCAGGTAGCGCAGTCAGGCTACTCTGCCACCCGGCATCGGTCAAGAAATGCCGCACTGACGCGCCTGTGCGCAGTTAGTGACTGGCAATTCGGGGACGATTGCGCTAATGCGGCGGCGCAGCATCCCTAAAAGGCCAGAGTTATGACACTTCGCAATATTGCGATTATCGCGCATGTTGACCACGGCAAGACCACCTTGGTGGACGAGCTTCTGAAACAATCCGGCGCATTTCGTGAAAATCAGGCGACCTCCGAGCGCATGATGGACAGCAATGATCTGGAGCGCGAGCGCGGGATCACGATCCTGGCCAAGGCCACATCGGTCGAGTGGAAAGACACCCGCATCAATATCGTCGACACCCCCGGCCACGCCGATTTCGGTGGCGAGGTCGAGCGCATCCTGTCGATGGTCGATGGTGTGGTGCTGCTGGTCGACGCCGCCGAAGGGCCGATGCCGCAAACGAAATTCGTGACCTCGAAAGCGCTGGCACTGGGCTTGCGCCCGATTGTGCTGCTGAACAAGGTGGACAAGCCCGCCGCCGAACCGGACCGCGCGCTGGATGAAGTGTTCGACCTGTTCGCCAATCTGGGTGCCAGCGACGAACAGCTTGATTTCCCGGTGCTTTATGCCAGCGGTATCAATGGATGGGCAGATGTGGAACTGGACGGGCCGCGCAAGGATATGTCGGCGCTGTTCAATCTGGTGGTCGCGCATGTGCCCGCACCTGCGCAGGTCGCGCATCGGGACGCGCCGTTCCGCATGCTGGCCACCACCCTGTCGGCGGACCCGTATCTTGGCCGCATCCTGACCGGGCGTGTCGAATCCGGCACCCTGAAAGCGGGGGAAACCATCAAAGCGCTGACGCGCGATCACAAGAAGATCGAGCAATTCCGCGTCACCAAGGTTCTCGCCTTCCGTGGTCTCGGACAATCGCAGATCGATCTGGCGGAAGCGGGCGACATCGTCACGCTGGCGGGCATGTCCAAGGCGACCGTGGCCGATACGCTTTGCGCGGTCGAGCTTGAAACCGCCCTGCCCGCGCAACCCATTGACCCGCCCACCATCTCGGTCACCTTCGGGATCAATGATTCGCCACTGGCGGGCCGGGACGGGTCCAAGGTGCAAAGCCGCGTGATCCGCGAGCGTCTGATGCGCGAGGCGGAACTGAATGTCGCGATCAAGGTCAGCGACACACCGGGCGGCGAGGCGTTTGACGTCGCAGGGCGCGGCGAATTGCAGATGGGCGTGCTGATCGAGAACATGCGCCGCGAAGGGTTCGAGCTGTCCATCTCGCGCCCGCGGGTGCTGATGCGCGATGTGGATGGCCAGCGCCTCGAACCCATCGAGGAAGTCACCATCGACGTGGATGACGAATATACTGGCACGGTCATCGAGAAACTGACGGGGCCGCGCCGCGGCGATCTGGCCGAGATGAAACCCGCAGGCGCAGGCAAGACCCGGATCATCGCGCATGTGCCCTCGCGCGGGTTGATCGGCTATCACGGCGAATTCCTGACCGACACGCGCGGCACCGGTGTCCTGAACCGCGTGTTCCACGAATGGGCCCCCTATAAAGGGTCGATTCCGGGCCGCCGTCAGGGGGTCCTGATATCGATGGAAGACGGCACCGCCGTGGCCTATGCGCTGTGGAATCTGGAAGAGCGCGGCCGCATGATGATCCACCCGCAAGAACCGGTCTATCAGGGCATGATCATTGGCGAGCACAGCCGCGACAATGATCTGGAAGTGAACCCGCTCAAGGGCAAGAAACTGACCAACGTGCGCGCCTCGGGCACCGATGACGCGGTCAAGCTGACGCCCCCGGTGATCATGTCGCTGGAACAGGCGATTGCCTATATCGACGATGACGAACTGGTCGAAGTGACGCCCAACGCTATCCGTCTGCGCAAACGCTTTCTGGACCCGCATGAACGCAAACGTCAGGCCAAGGCCAGCGCGTGAGATAAGAAAAACCCCGCCGGAAGGTGGGGTTTTTTGTTGGGGTGAAGGGTCGCTATGCGGGACCTTGCGGACATAGTTGAACTGGGTGTGAAGCCGCGCAGCGTCGGGCCGCGGTATGGCGATCTGCATTTTGATCAGCGCAGTTTATGCTGGCAAAATCCGCAAAAGTTCAGAGCATAGCGCAGGTGGTAGCCAAATCGCCGTGCCGGGGGGCGGCCCGGCGATGCGCGGCGGCCTTCGGCCTTGATTCCGCGCGGGCGATGACCGCAACGGGGCTCAAATCGACACGCGCTCACTCCATCAACACCCCCCGCGCATGCCGCCGCAGCGCGCTCGTCAGCCGCTCCAGATGCCCCGCCACGCGCCGGTTGATCTGCCAGAACAGGGGCCGGTCGAACACTGCGCCGGGGATCAGTTCGACCAGATCACCCTGCGCAAGATGCTCCTGCACCAGCATGGCCGGGTTGAGCCCCCATCCCAGCCCCTGCCGCGCGGCCATGACAAAGCCCTGTGTCGAGGGCAGCCAATGTGTCGGGACCGGCAGTGTCTGGCCCAGATGCTGGCGCAGCCATTCCTGCAGCAACTGGTCTTTGTGGTTGAAGGTCAGCGCGGGCGCATGAGCCAATGCCTCGGGCGTGACGCCATGCGCGAAATACCGCGCCATGAAACCGGGGCTGGCGGTTGCATGGTAGCGCAGACGGCCCAGCGGCATGACCCTGCACCCCGGCACGGGTCTGGCGATGGAGGTGACCGCCGCAACCACCCGCCCGGCCTTGAGCCAGTCGGTGGTGTGATCTTCGTCGTCAATCGCGATATCCAGCAGGATATCGCTGTCGCGGGCAAAGCTGGTCACTGCGGGCAGAAACCATGTTGCCAGACTGTCGGAATTGACCGCGATGGACAGGGTCACGCGCGCGGCGTCCGTGCGGGCGGCCTCGGGCAGCGCGGCCAGCAGGTCGCGCTCGGCCAGCCCCACATATTCGACATGGCGGCACAGTTTCGCGCCGGTTTCCGTGGCGCGGCAGGGGCTGGCGCGTTCTATCAGGACCGTGCCAAGGCGCTCTTCCAACTGCCGCACCCGCTGCGAGATGGCCGAGGGCGAGACATTCAGCGCCCGTGCTGCCCCCTCAAAGCTGCCGGTCTGCACCACCATGGCCACGGCACGCGCGGCGGGATAATCGATCATGAATTAGGACGCCTTCACCCGGACAAGCTGATTTAATTTGTCTAATCCACCCTGCCCCGGTATCGCAAGCGGCACTTCACCGGAGCATGACATTGAGCGATCTGACCGTCTTCCTTACCGGGCTGAGCATTGGCCTGAGCCTGATTGTCGCTATCGGCGCGCAGAATGCCTATGTGCTGCGGCAGGGGTTGCGGGGCAGTCATGTGTTTGCAGTCGTGATGGCCTGCGCGCTGTCCGATGCCATCCTGATCGTGCTCGGCGTCACCAGTTTCGCGCAGATCGCCCTTTGGCTGCCCTGGGTCGATCCGGTCATGCGCTATGGCGGCGCGGGTTTTCTGGTCTGGTATGGCGCGCGCAGCCTGCGCTCTGCGCTGCGCGCGACCGGGGCGCTGTGGATCGATGGTGCGGCCAGGCCCGAACCCTTGATGCCCGTGCTGCTGGGCGCGCTGGCGATCACTTGGCTGAACCCGCATGTCTATCTGGATACGGTGGTGCTGCTGGGCACGATCTCGACCCAGTATCCCGGCCAGCAGATGGTCTTTGGCGCGGGCGCGGTCAGCGGGTCATTCCTGTTCTTTTTCAGCCTTGGCTATGGCGCGCGCTGGTTGCGCCCGTTCTTTGCGCAACCCGCAGCGTGGCGCATGCTGGAAGGGGCCATCGCGCTGGTCATGTGGGCAATCGCCGCCAAACTGGTGCTGTCCGCGTGAGGGGGGGTCACTCCAGTACAGTCAGCCCCGCCTTGAACCGCGCCATATTCGCCCGGTAGCGGGTGGCGGAATCGAGCAGTTTTGCACGCGCATCCGCATCGAGTTGCCGCACCACGCGCCCCGGCGCGCCCATGACCAGCGAGCCGTCGGGGATTTCCTTGCCCTCGGTCACCAGTGCGCCTGCGCCGATCAGACAGCCGCGCCCGACCTTTGCCCCGTTCAGGACTGTGGCCCCCATGCCCACCAGCGACCCTTCGCCAATGGTACAGCCATGCAGCATCGCCTTGTGGCCGATGGTGCAGTGCGCGCCGATGGTCAGCGGATAGCCCATATCGGTATGCAGCACGCAGTTTTCCTGAATATTCGTGCCCGTCCCGATGACGAGCGGCTCGTTATCGCCGCGCAGCACTGCACCGAACCAGACCGACACGCCCGCTGCCAGCCGGACATCGCCCATCACATGCGCGCCGGGGGCGACCCAGAAATCCCCATCTTCGGGCAGGGTCGGGCGCAGGTCGTTCAACGCGTAGATCATCCCTCACCCCCCAGTTTGCGCAACCGCGCGATCAGCGCGGAGGTATCCCAGCGCCCGCCGCCCATGGACTGCACATCCTTGTAGAACTGATCGACAAGTGCTGTCACCGGCAGCGAGGCCCCCACCTCGTCGGCGGCGGCCAGACAGATGCCCAGATCCTTGCGCATCCAGTCCACGGCAAAGCCATGCTCGAACGCCCCGTCCAGCATCGTGCCATGACGGTTCTGCATCTGCCACGACCCAGCGGCCCCCTGAGAGATCACCTCGACCACAGCGCGGCCATCCATGCCCGCCTTCTCGCCGAAATGCAGCGCTTCGGACAGGCCCTGCATCAGCCCGGCAATGCAGATCTGGTTCATCATCTTGGCGATCTGGCCCGCACCGCTGTCGCCCATGCGTCGGGCAATACGGGCATAGGCGTCCATCACCGGGGCGGCACGGGTGAAATCCTCTTCCGCCCCGCCGCACATGATCGAGAGCACACCGTTTTCGGCCCCCGCCTGCCCGCCCGAAACCGGCGCATCGACAAAGCCCACACCCACTTGCGACGCCTGTTCATGCAACGCGCGCGTGACCTGCGCCGAGACTGTGGTGTGATCGACAAAAACAGTGCCTGCGGACATTCCGGCCAAGGCACCGTCGTCGCCCAGACAGACACTGCGCAGATCATTATCATTACCGACACAGGCCATCACGAATTCGGCACCTTCGGCGGCGGCGCGTGCTGTGGTGGCAAAACGGCCACCATGTGCCGCGACCCAGCTTTCGGCCTTTGCTGCGGTGCGGTTATAGACACACACATCATGGCCCGCGCGCGCCAGATGCGCGGCCATCGGCCCACCCATGACACCAAGACCCAGAAACGCCACTCTCGCCATTGCTTCCCTCTCGAATTCTTGTGATTGCGCTTTGGGCGCGGGCACAATACCTATCAGCGCCACATCCACCGTCAACATAAAGCCCCCATTTCCCTATGTTCACAGTCTTTCGATGGCTTCTGAGACTCTTTGGCGTTCTGGCCGCGCTGATTGCGGTTGTGGTTCTGGGGCTGTATTTCTTCCTGTCGCGATCCCTGCCCGATTATAACGAGGATTTCACGCTGGAGGGGTTGCAAGGCCCGGTCGAGATCGTGCGCAACACCCACAACGTGCCGCATATCTTTGGCGAGGCAGATACCGACGTGTTCTATGGCCTTGGCTTTGCGCATGCGCAAGACAGGTTGTGGCAGATGCAGATGCTGCGCCGCACTGCGCAGGGGCGGTTGTCAGAGATGTTTGGCCGCCGCACGCTGCGTGTGGACGAGTTGATGCGCAGGCTGGATATCTACGGGCTGGCCCGTGCTGCCCTGCCCGCACAGGACGCCGAAACACGCGCGGCCCTTGTCGCCTATTCCGAAGGGGTCAATGCCTGGTTGCGGCTGACGAATGACCGCGCGCGCGGACGCGGCGCGCCCGAGTTTTTCCTGTTCAACGCCGAAATGCCACTGTGGCAACCGGCGGATTCGCTGGCTATCCTGAAACTGCTGAATGTGCAACTCAACAGCCAGATCTCGCGCGAGGTGCTGCGCGCGCGGGCCTCGGATCTTGTGCCTCCCGAACGCCTGCGTGACCTGATGCCCGATGCGCCCGGCGCGGGCGTCGCTGCCCTGCCCGAGTTTTCCAGCCTGTTCCCCGGCTTTCGCCCCGACACGCAGCGCATCGCATCGCAGGACACGCTGTCACCTGTGGCCCCCTTTCCGCTGGCCGGGGCCTCGAACAGTTTTGCTGCCACGCCTGAACGCGCGGCCAGTGACGGCGCGCTGCTGGCCAGTGACCCGCATCTGGAACTGACCGCGCCTGCGCTGATGTATCTGGCGCGGCTGGAATTACAGACCGGCGGCGTGATCGGTGCGTCCATCCCCGGCATTCCGGCCATCCTGTCGGGCCGGTCCGAGGCATTGGGCTGGGGGATCACCAGCGCCTATGTCGATGACACTGATATCTTCATCGAGGAATTGAACCCCGCCAATTCCGGCCAGTACCGCGCCCCCGATGGCTGGGCCGAATTCGAGACGCGCGGCTCGATCATCCGCATCAAGGACGAGGACCCGGTCACCCTGACCCTGCGCTGGACCGAGAATGGCCCCGTGATGTCGGGGGCGCTGTTCGATCTGGGCACGATCACGCCGCCCGGCCATGTGGCCGCGCTTGGCTGGACCGCGATGGAGCCTGCCGACACGACCATGACCGCCGCGATGCGCCTGATGCGCGCCCGGACGATGGAAGAGGCGCTGGCCTCGGGCGAGTTGTATATCGGCCCTGCGCAGAATCTGATGCTGGCGACGCGCGACCGGATCGCGATGCAGACCATCGGGCGCATGCCCCGCCGCGATGCCGCGCATGAGACCCAGGGCCGCATGCCCGCCCCCGGCTGGAAGCCTGAAAACCGCTGGCTGGGCACCTTGCCCTATTCCGCCAATCCGCGCTTTCTGGACCCGGACTCGGGTATTCTGGGCAATACCAACAACAAGATCCTTGATCGGCCCTTTCCGCTGCATGTCAGCCATGACTGGGGCGACACGCAGCGGATCGAGCGGTTTCTGCACCTGATGCGCGCACGCAATGTCCACACCCGCGACAGTTTCATCGAGGCGCAGCTTGATACGGTCAGCCCCGCCGCACGCCTGCTGTTGCCACTGGTTGCGGCAGATCTGTGGTTTTCGGGCGATGCCGCACCTGCGGGCACCCGCGCGCATCTGCGCCAGCGCGCGCTGCGCCTGATGGCCGACTGGAACGGCGAGATGAACGAGCATCTGCCCGAACCGCTGATCTATGCCGCGTGGATGCGCAGTCTGCAACAACGCCTGATCCGCGACGAGTTGGGACCCTTGGCCGAAGCCTTTACCCATGTGGACCCGGTCTTCATCGAGCGCGTGTTCCGCGGCACGGATGGCGCAGACGAGTGGTGCAACATCGTGCAATCCTCGGTCCGCGAGACCTGCGACGAGATTGCCATCACCGCGCTGGACGAGGCGTTGTTGCGCCTGACCGAACGCTATGGCGACAATGTCGAGAGCTGGCGCTGGGGCGATGCGCATATGGCCACGCACCGCCATGGCGTCTTGGGCGAGGTGCCGGTGCTGCAATATTTTGTCAATATCCGGCAATCGACCTCGGGCGGGGATCATACGCTGATGCGCGCACGCACGTCCGGGCGCGACCCAGAACCGTTCGCCAATGTGCACGCGTCGGTCTATCGCGGGGTGTATGACTTTGCCGATCTGGAAAGTTCGGTCTTCATCCTGTCGACCGGGCAATCCGGCCATCCGCTTAGCCGCCATTATGACGATCTGGGCGATCTGTGGCGGCGCGGTGAATACATCCCCATGACGCTTGACCCCAATCTGGCACGCGGCGGTGCCGTCGGAATCACTCGGCTGTTGCCTGAATCACGGTGACATCACCCGTTGCAAATGCGTCACATTGCAGCCGTGACTCGGGCCTTTGACCCTAAGTCAGCTATGACAAGCCGCATTGTGCGCGTCTATTAAGCACTAGTCGAATGCGTTGCCGCAAAGGTTGCGGGGAAAAAGGAGGAGTTTTCCATGCGCAAGTATCTTCTGACCAGCCTGTTCGCCCTTGCCACGGCACCCGCCCTTGCTGGTGGTGTCGAACGGTCGAACCAGTCCATGGCCATCCTGTTCGAGCGGGGCAATTATCTGGAACTTGGCGTGTCGCACACGCGGCCAAGCGTGTCGGGTATTGAGAATGTGGGTCTAGGTGGGCAGCCGTCCGGCAATATGTCCAACTCATTTTGGGGACTTGATCTGCGCTTCAAAGGGCAGATCAACGAACAACTGTCCTATGCTATCATCCTCGATCAACCTATCGGGGCGTCGGTCGGCTATCCTGCTGGCACTGGCTACCCGTTTCAAGGCTCTTCAGGCAAAATCGAGAGCACATCGCTGACCGGGGTCGTTCGCTACTCTTTTGGCAACGGTTTCAGCGCCTATGGTGGTCTGCGTGCAGTGCGCACGAGCGGGTCAGTTAACCTGACGTTCCCAAGCCCCTACACGATGTCGACGAATACCGACACGGCCTATGGCTACCTTGTCGGCGTCGCCTATGAACGCCCCGAGATCGCCGCGCGTGTCGCGCTGACCTACCACTCAAGGGTGAAGCACACGTTTGACGTGACAGAACAGGGCATCGCCGCTCCGGCCTTCTCAACCACGATCCCTGAATCGCTCAATCTGGAGTTCCAGACTGGCATCATGGAAGACACTCTGCTCTTCGGCTCGGTCCGCTGGGTCCGTTGGTCGCAGTTCGACATCACACCGGTCCTGCTAGGCAATTCGCTGGTGAATTACACCAAGCCCACCACTACCTACACGCTCGGTGTCGGTCGCCGGTTCAACGAAAACTGGTCGGGCTCGGTCAGCCTTGGCTACGAGAAGAAGGGCGGCGGCACTCTAGGCAATCTCGGGCCGACTGACGGGTACAAGTCGATTGGCGTCGGCGCAAGCTACACAATGGACAACATCCGCATCAGCGGTGGGGTGCAATACCGCAGGCTGGGCGGCGGCCAGACCGCGGTCGGCGCCTTCTCCGGCAATTCCGCAGTCTCTGCCGGGGTCCGCGTCGGCTTCAGTTTCTGAGTAACCCATATTCCGAGTAAAACCGGCCCTGTCAGCCCCGTGCTGGCAGGGCCTTTTCATGCCGCTTGACCCGCCCGCGCCCCTTGGCTAGTCAGACCTGCCCATCTTGACAGGACTTTCCATGCTTTACCCCTCGGCTGCAGACTGGCGCGCAGCACCGCGCAAGAAGATCCTGCTTTACGGCATGTCGGGTCTGGGCAAGACGCATCTGGCCAATCTGCTGCGCGAGGCGGGCGACTGGTTCCACTATTCCATCGATTACCGCATCGGCACCCGCTACATGGGCGAATTCATCGCCGATAATTTCAAGCGCGAGGCGATGCGTGTGCCGCTGCTGCGCGAGTTGCTGCTGACCGACTCGGTCTATATCAGTTCGAACATCACCTTCGACAATCTTGCGCCCCTCTCGACCTATCTGGGCAAGCCGGGTGATCCGGCGCGCGGGGGCCTGCCCTTTGACGACTATATGACGCGGCAGGACCAGCACCGCGTGGCCGAGATTGCGGCCCTGTCAGACACGCCCCATTTCATCGCCCGTGCCGAGGCGCTCTATGGCTACCCGAATTTCGTGTGCGACACGGGCGGGTCCATCTGCGAAGTGATCGACCCCGAGAACCCCGATGACCCCCTGATGACGGCGCTGACCGCGCATGTGCTGCCCGTCTGGATCAAGGGGTCGGACGCGCATACCGCCCAGTTGATCCGCCGTTTCGACCGCGCGCCCAAGCCGATGTATTACCAGCCCGAATTTCTGCACAGCGCCTGGGCACAGTATCAGGCCGAGACCGGGCATGCGCCTGACCGGATCGACCCGGATGCCTTTGTCCGCTGGACCTATGCCCGCGCGCTGGCGCACCGCGCGCCGCGCTATGCGGCCATGGCGCTTAACTGGGGGATCACGCTTTTCGCAGACGAGATAAATAACGTTCGCGAAGCATCTGATATCATTGATCTGATTTCCGACAGACTGCCGACGTAAGGACCCCCCATGCCCATCACCCTGCCCGAATCGTTGCCCGCTTTCGACATCCTGACCCGCGAAGGTGTCATGGTCATGTCCGAGCGCATGGCCGCCCGGCAGGATATTCGGCCCCTGCGCATCGGGCTTCTGAACCTGATGCCCAAGAAGATCCAGACAGAGACACAGTTTGCCCGCCTTATCGGCGCGACGCCGCTGCAGATCGAGTTCTCGCTGATCCGCATGTCCGAGCACGAGACCAGGAACACCGCTGCCGAACATATGGCCGAATTCTACCGCCCCTTCTCGGAGGTCACGGGCGAGCGGTTTGACGGGCTCATCATCACGGGTGCCCCGATCGAGCATCTGGCCTATGAAGATGTCACCTATTGGGACGAATTGACCGAGGTGTTCGAATGGACCCGCACCCATGTGCACAACACCTTGGGTGTGTGCTGGGGCGGCATGGCGATGCTCAAGCATTTTCATGGCATCGAGAAGCATATGCTGCCCGCCAAGGCGTTCGGCTGTTTCCGCCACCGCAACCTTGTTCCGGCCTCGCCCTATCTGCGGGGCTTTTCGGATGATCTGCTGATCCCGGTCAGCCGCTGGACCGAATTGCGCCAGAACGAGATTGACGCGGTACAAGGTCTGAACACGCTGATCGCGTCGGATCAGGTCGGTCCCTGTCTGATCGAGGACCCCGCCAACCGCGCGCTGATGATCTTCAACCATCTGGAATATGACAGCACCACGCTGAAAGACGAATATGACCGCGACGTGGCGTCGGGCAAGGCGATCAATGTGCCGCGGAACTACTACCCCGATGACGATCCGTTGAGAGCGCCGCTCAACCGCTGGAGAAGTCACGCGCATCTGCTATATGGCAACTGGATCAACCAGATTTATCAGACAACACCCTATGACCTTGCGCAGATCGGCCAGTAGACTCGCAGCGCTTTCGTTGAGCGCGCTTCTCGCTGCGGCCTGTTCCCTTGCGCTGGAGGACCGCATGGCCCGCGCCGATACTGCCCCTGAAGGGGCCTTCGTCACGTTGCCAGACGGGCGGGTGCATGCCATCGTCCGGGGCGAAGGCCCGGATCTGGTGATGATCCACGGCGCGAATGGCAATGCGCGCGATTTCAGTTTCGACCTGATCGACCGCTTGGCCGAAGAGTTTCGCGTGATCGCCCTCGATCGGCCCGGCTTCGGCTTTTCGGATGCGTTCGACCGCCCCGACAGCCCGGTGATGCAGGCCGATATCCTGCGCGCCGCCGCGGCGCAGATTGGCGTCGAACAGCCCATCATCCTGGGCCATTCCTATGGCGGTGCCGTGGCTCTGGCCTGGGCCTTGCGCGCAGGGGATGACGTCGCGGGGCTGACGCTGCTTGCGCCTGCCTCGCACCCATGGCCGGGCGAACTGGGGCTGTGGTACCGGCTCAGCGCCTCGGCGCTGGGGCAGCATCTGGTGCTGCCACTGGTGGCGCGTCTTGCCCCGCGCAGATCGGTCGAGCGCGCGCTTGAGGGTGTGTTTCACCCCGACCTGGTGCCCGAAGGCTATCTGGACCATCTGGGGTTTGACCTGACCATGCGCCGCGAACAGTTGACGCTGAACGCGCAACAGGTGGACAGCCTGAAAGGCCATCTCGAAGCGATGTATCCGGGCTACCCGGCGCTGACCCTGCCCATCGAGATCGTTCATGGACGCGCGGACAAGACAGTCGGGCTGCAATTCCACTCAGAGCGACTGGAGGCAGAGGTCGAGAGCGCGCGCCTGACCCGGATCAATGCGATGGGCCACATGCCCCATCATGCGGACCCCGAACGCGTCGCAGAGGCCATCCGCCGCACGGCGCAGCGCGCAAGCGAGCGGCGCTGATCTGGCCCTTTCATCTTGCCGAAAATACTCTCGGGGGTGAATTGGGCCGCAGGTCCAAGAGGGGGCGCGAGCGCCCCCTTTGCCCGACCGGCCAGAAGCGCGCTCAGATCAGCGCCATGACCCCGTCCCAGACCAGTTTCACCCCGACGAGGGCGACCATCGCATACATGAACGGGTAAAAGACCTTTGCCTCCATGCGCTTGACGATCACGGCACCCAGCAATGTCGCCACCACGGCCACGGGCAGCATCACCAATGCCGAAAGCAGCGTCACCCTGTCAAACTGCCCAAGTGCGGCGTAGGGCAGCACCTTGATGACATTCACCAGCGCGAAAAAGATGACACTGGTGCCCGTATAGATTTTCGGGTCAAACCGGAGCGGCAGCACATAGACCTGAAAGGGCGGCCCCCCGGCATGGGCCACAAAGCTGGTAAACCCTGCCACAGCGCCCCAGAATCCGCCCCGGACATGGCCATGTCCCGCAGCCTTCTGACCTGTCCCGCGTGACAGCACCACGCGCGCCACGAACCCCAGCGCCACCAGCCCGACCAGCAGGCGCACCATCGCCTCCGATGTATAGGCCGCTGTCAGCCCGCCCAGAGCGATCCCCAGCAGCGCGCCCGGCAGCAAGTGCTTGAGTGTCTCGCGATCAAACCAGCCGCGCCATGTCCACAGGCTGACGGCATCCATCATCAATAGCACCGGCAGCAACAAGGCCGCCGCCTGCAGGGGCGGCATCACAAGCGACAGGATCGGTACCCCCATGAGCGCAAAGGCACCGCCCAGCCCGCCCTTGGACAGGCCCACCAGCCCGACCGCGACCAGCGCCACGATCAGCGTTGCAGGGTTCGCATAGAGGGTCGCCGCACCCAGCGCGTCCAGCACGCTCACCCGATCCGGTAATTGGGGCTTTCGCGCGTGATCTGCACATCATGCACATGGCTTTCCTTCAGCCCGGCATTGGTGATCCGCACGAATTCGCAGTTTTCTCGCATCTCGGCCACGGTGGCATTGCCGGTATAGCCCATCGCCGCGCGCAAACCGCCCACTAACTGGTGCAGCACCGCCCCCGCCGAGCCCTTGTAGGGCACCTGTCCTTCGATCCCTTCGGGCACCAGCTTGTCGCTGGCCGCATCTTTCTGGAAATACCGGTCGGCCGAGCCGCGCGCCATTGCGCCAAGGCTGCCCATCCCCCGGTAGGATTTGAAGCTGCGCCCCTGATACAGGATCACCTCGCCCGGTGCCTCATCCGTACCGGCAATGGCACTGCCCACCATGGCGCAGCTTGCGCCTGCGGCTATCGCCTTGGCGAAATCGCCCGACATCTTGATGCCGCCATCGGCGATGACCGGCACGTCGCCTGCCGCCTGCGCACAATCCATGATCGCGGTCAGTTGCGGCATGCCCACACCCGCCACAACCCGTGTGGTACAGATCGAGCCCGGCCCGATCCCCACTTTGACCGCATCGGCACCGGCATCGATCAGCGCGCGCGTGGCCTCGGCGGTGGCGACATTGCCTGCCACGACCTGCACGGCATTGGATTGCGCCTTGATCCGCTCGACCGCTTTCGCCACGCCTTCGGAATGGCCATGCGCCGTGTCGATCACCACCAGATCGACGCCTGCATCGATCAGCGCCATCGAGCGCTCATATCCGGCATCGCCCACTGTCGTTGCCGCCGCAACCCGCAAGCGGCCCAGATCGTCCTTGCAGGCGGTCGGGTTCAGCACGGCCCGGTCGCTGTCGCGCAGTGTCAAGAGGCCCGTCAGCCGCCCCTCGGCATCGGTGACCAGCAGCTTTTCGATCCGCCGCGCCTGCATCAGGCTGCGCGCCTCTTCGCGGTCAGCGGGCTCGCGCAGCACGGCCAGATTGGCCGCGGTCATCATCACCTTGACCGGCGTCGCGTCATCGCTGGCAAAGCGCATGTCGCGATTGGTCACGATCCCCAGCACGCGGCCTTCCTCATCAATCACCGGAAAGCCGGTCACATTGTAGCGCGCCTGCAAATCCTTGGCATCGCGCAGGGTCTGCTCGGGCGACAGCGTGATCGGGTTATAGACGATCCCCGATTCAAAGCGTTTCACCCGGCGCACGGCCTCGGCCTGTGCCTCGGTATCGAGATTGCGGTGAATGACGCCCATCCCCCCGGCCTGCGCCATGGCAATCGCCATGCGCGCTTCGGTCACCGTGTCCATTGCCGAGGACAGCAGCGGAATGTTCAGCCGGATGGATTTGGTGACGAATGTCGATGTGTCGGCCTGGGTTGGCAGAACTTTTGACGCTGCAGGCACCAGCAGCACATCGTCAAAGGTCAGAGCCTCGCGAATCTTCATCACCGCACTCCTTCGTGGCTGAACCGCTTGGCAGGGTCCTTTTTCATGTCTGGCCCGGAATGAAAAGCCCTAAGCCTCGGCGGCATTGGTCTTGGCGGCCAGTTTCCCACCCGGCCAGAGCTGGAAGATGCGAAACGTTATCGCCGGGATCGCCAGTGTGGCCAGCACCAGCATGACGCCGCCCGCGATGCCCATCGCCCCCTGCCCGCCCGACAGCACGATCAGCGCCGACGCAAAAGCCGCCAGCGGAAAGGTGAAGGCCCCCCACAGCGCCGAAAACCCTGCCGCCACCAGCCAGCGCGCACTGACCACAAGGGCCACGAAAATTGCCGCCGCGAGCGCACCAAAGGCATGGGCCGCCTCGAGCCCCGCGCCGTGCGCGACCAGCGTCAGCAGGCAGGCCGGCGCCAGATGAATTGCCAGCAGCGGGCGCAGGGGCGCGGGCGGTATCTGCACGACCAGTTGCCGCGCGGACAGCCCGTAGATGATGCCCGCAGGAATAACCATGGCCCAGACCAGCGCCTGTGCTGCGCCGTGATACCCCAGCGCATTGGCCGCAAGCCCGCCGATGATGAACCCCACGAAACTCAGGTGAAAGACCGGCGTCACCACCCGCCCCTCGGGCGGGCCACGCCACAGCACCACCACCAGCACGCCCACAAAGACCAGATGCAGCGCAAAGGCCAGCAGCGCCATTCCCAGTGCAACCGACGGAACCAGCGGTGCAAGCGCCGTTGCCAGCAGCATCAACGACAGGCTGCCCGCCGCCAGCCCCGCACGACCGGGCAGCACGCGCAATTCCTCCAGCACAACGCCGGGCCGCCGCAAGGGTTTGGCGACCCAGGCGATCAGCACAAAGACATAGAGCAGCGCCACGGCCCCCAGGATCAGATCGCCTACCCCCGCTGACACACCGTATGCGTCCGCCGCAGCACGCCAGCCCAGGCCCAGCCCGAACAATCCCATGACCGGCGCGAACAGCGCAGGCGGCGTGCGCCGCCCGAAACCGGGCTTTGGCAGGCGCAAAGGGGGCGGCATGGGGCGACGCATGGCCTAGACCTGCGCCATCAGCGCGGCATGCAGGTGCCGGTAATCCGAGAACAGGAACGCATGGCGCAACGCGTCGGGCGCGGTTTTGCGATAGCCTTCGGTGAACAGGCCAAAGCGGATATCCGCGCGCAGGGCCGTTTCGACATCCGTTTCGCTGTCGCCGACATAGATGCACTCATCCGGCGCGCAGTCCAGCGTGGACAGCACCGCGTGCAACGGTGCCGGGTCAGGCTTGGCCACCGGCAGCGTGTCCCCGCCCACAACCGCCGCAAACACGCCGTCCCAGCCCAGATGGCGCAGCACGGCGCGCGTTGGCCCCATCGGCTTGTTGGTGCACAGACCCAGCGCCAGCCCCTGCGCCTGCAATTCGGCCAGGGCCTCGGGAACATGCGGATAGACCCGCGTCCCCTCATGTGCGCGCTCATAGTGCTGCAGGAAAAGCGTATGCAGGTTATCGGTGCGCCCGGCCTCATTTCCGCCCGCAACCGCGCGCTCCATCCGCTCGACAAAGACGCGCGCCCCGCGCCCGATAAACCCGCGCGACTGCTCGAATGTCACCTGTGGCAACCCGGTCTCGGTCAGCACCACATTCGCGGCGCGCCAGATATCGGGTGCAGAATCGATGAGGGTGCCGTCCAGATCGAACACCACTGCGCGCAAGCCCGCCCTGTCCCGCATCATTCCCCGCGCAATTTCATCTTGCCCCAA
>SKRW01000087.1 GCA_007118295.1 Paracoccaceae bacterium
ATCATCACGCATACACAGAGCGATTTCGAGCTGTTGCATGCACATTACAGTCTCGAACACAGCTTGCGCGCCCTGCAGGGTGCCTGACATACAGGAGTTACATCATGTCCGTTCTTGTCGATAAACACACCAAGGTCATCTGTCAGGGCTTCACAGGCTCTCAGGGCACGTTCCATTCGGAACAGGCCATCGCCTATGGCACGCAGATGGTGGGCGGTGTTACCCCCGGCAAGGGCGGGATGGAGCATCTGGGCCTGCCGGTGTTCAACTCGGTGCACGAGGCCAAGGCTAGGACCGAAGCCAATGCATCCGTGATCTATGTACCGCCCCCCTTTGCCGCCGACTCGATCCTTGAAGCGATCGATGCGGGAATGGACCTGATCGTCTGCATCACCGAAGGCATCCCGGTGCTGGACATGATGCGCGTCAAGCGCGCGCTGGAAGGGACAGGTTCGGTTCTGATCGGTCCCAACTGCCCCGGTGTCATCACGCCCGACGCGTGCAAGATCGGCATCATGCCCGGCCATATTCACCGCCGCGGGTCGGTTGGTGTGGTGTCGCGTTCCGGCACACTGACCTATGAGGCCGTCAAGCAGACCACCGATGTGGGGCTGGGCCAGTCCACCTGCGTGGGCATCGGCGGCGACCCGGTCAAGGGGACCGAGCATCTGGACGTGCTGGAATGGTTCCTCGCGGATGACGAGACAGAATCCATCATCATGATCGGTGAAATCGGCGGCAGCGCCGAAGAAGAAGCCGCGCAATTTCTGAAAGATGAGGCCAAACGCGGGCGCTCCAAGCCCTGTGCAGGCTTTATCGCGGGGCGCACAGCCCCTCCGGGCCGCCGGATGGGCCATGCCGGTGCGATTGTGGCTGGTGGCAAGGGCGGCGCTGAAGATAAGATCGAAGCCATGAAATCGGCTGGCATCGTGGTGGCCGACAGCCCGGCAGGGCTGGGCGAGGCTGTTCTGAAAGCCATCGGCAGGTAATCGTGGCAGTGGTCCGCGAGGAGGAGCGGGGATGACATTTGCACAGGCAGTCGAAAGCGCATTTCGCAATGCGCTGACATTTTCGGGACGGTCAAGGCGCCCCGATTACTGGTGGTTCTTCCTGTTCGTCTTTGCGGGCGCGCTGGTCATCGGCGTGATCGAGTATGCCGCACTCGGGGGTCGCCAGTGGCTGACGCGGCTGTTCCAACTGGTTGTGCTGCTGCCCTTTCTTGCCGTGGCATGGCGCAGGTTGCAGGATACGGGCCGCCCCGGCTGGATGGTGCTGATCCCGTCTGTCATCGTCATGGTCAGTGCGGTGATCTCTGGTTCGGTCAGCCGTCAGATGATGGGACGGCTGGTCGACGCCCCCGAGGCGATGCGCGCGCCGGACGCAATGGCAATGGGTGCGCAATCGGGGCTGGTGCTGGTGCTGAGCCTGTTGCAGATCATTGCAGGTGCCCTGATCATCTGGTGGATGAGCCGCCCCAGCCAGCGTGGCCCCAATGCTTATGGCCCTGAACCGCGCGTGCGCTGATCCAATTCAAGTCCTACACAGCACAGAGGTGCTCTGATGAATGACCAAAGTCCAAACCACCCCGGCCAGTCCGAGAGCTTTCTGGAAGGCCAGAATGCTGTCTATGTAGAGGCATTGCAGGCACGCCATGCGGCGGACCCGTCCTCGGTCGATGATGTCTGGGCCGAATATTTCCGCGCTCTGGGCGAAGGCGCGCAGGATGCCAAGGCCGCTGCCTCTGGTCCAAGCTGGGCGCGCAATGACTGGCCTCCTGTGCCCGCGGACGAGTTGACGTCGGCGCTGACCGGCGAATGGCCGTCCGCACCCGTGGCCGAGAAAAAGGCCGCGGCTGAAAAGATCACGGCCAAGGCTGCGGAAAAAGGCGTGACGCTGACCACCGAGCAGGTGCGCGCGGCCGTGATTGACAGCTTGCGCGCGCTGATGATCATCCGCGCCTACCGCATCCGGGGCCATCTGGTGGCCGAACTGGACCCGCTGGGCATGCGCAAGGAAGAACCGCATCCCGAGCTGGACCCGCGCTCTTACGGGTTCACCGAGGCCGATATGGACCGGCCCATCTTTATCGACAATGTGCTGGGGCTGGAAGTGGCCACCCTGCGCGAGATTGTCGATATTCTGCAACGCACCTATTGCGGCACGTTTGCACTGCAATTCATGCATATTTCCAACCCCGAACAGGTCGCATGGCTGAAAGAGCGGATCGAAGGTTACGGCAAGGAAATCCAGTTCACCAAGCAGGGCCGCCGCGCCATCCTCAACAAGCTGGTCGAAGCTGAAGGGTTCGAGAAGTTCCTGCATGTCAAATACATGGGCACCAAGCGTTTCGGCCTTGATGGCGGCGAAGCGCTGATCCCGGCGATGGAACAGATCATCAAGCGCGGTGGTGCGCTGGGGATCAAGGAAATCGCCATCGGCATGCCGCACCGGGGGCGGTTGTCGGTGCTGGCCAATGTGATGGGCAAGCCTTACCGCGCGATCTTCAACGAATTTCAGGGCGGCAGCTTCAAGCCCGAAGATGTCGATGGTTCGGGCGATGTGAAATATCACCTTGGCGCATCCTCCGACCGCGAGTTTGACGGCAATTCTGTCCACCTGTCGCTGACCGCCAACCCCTCGCACCTGGAGGCGGTGAACCCCGTTGTCGTGGGCAAGGTGCGCGCCAAACAGGACCAGTTCGGCGATACCGAGCGCAAGCAGGTTCTGGCGGTGCTGCTGCATGGCGATGCGGCCTTTGCCGGGCAGGGTGTGGTTGCCGAAGGGTTCGGGCTGTCGGGGCTGCGCGGGCACCGCACCGGCGGAACCATGCATATCATCGTCAATAACCAGATCGGCTTTACCACAGCGCCGCATTTCTCGCGCTCGTCGCCCTATCCGACCGATATTGCGCTGATGGTCGAGGCGCCGATTTTCCACGTCAACGGCGATGACCCCGAGGCCGTGGTCCATGCCGCGCGCGTGGCAACCGAGTTCCGGCAGAAATTCCTCAAGGATGTGGTGCTCGACATCTTCTGCTACCGCCGATTTGGCCATAACGAGGGCGATGAGCCCATGTTCACCAATCCGGCGATGTATACCCGGATCAAGAAGCACAAATCGACCCTGCAACTCTATACCGAGCGGTTGGTTGCGGACGGGCTGATCCCCGAAGGCGAGATCGAGGATATGAAGGCCGCCTTTCAGGCGTTCCTGAACGAGGAATTCGAGGCGGGCCGCACCTTCAAACCCAACAAGGCCGACTGGCTGGATGGGCGCTGGTCGCACCTGAACCGCGAAGGCGAGGAATATCAGCGCGGCCAGACCGCCATCTCGACCGACACCCTGCAAGAGGTCGGCGCGGCACTGACGCGCTATCCCGACGGTTTCAATATCCACAAGACCGTTGCGCGCCAACTGGACGCCAAGAAAGAGATGTTCAGTGCGGGCAAGGGCTTTGACTGGGCCACAGCCGAAGCACTGGCCTTTGGCAGCCTGACCTGCGAAGGCTACCCGGTTCGGCTGTCGGGACAGGATTCGACGCGCGGCACGTTTTCGCAGCGCCATTCGGCCTTTGTCGATCAGCAGACCGAGGATCGCTACTATCCCCTGAACAATATCAAGGAGGGGCAGGCGCGCTACGAGGTCATCGACTCGATGCTGTCGGAATATGCCGTTCTGGGGTTCGAGTATGGCTATTCGCTGGCCGAACCCAACGCACTGGTAATGTGGGAGGCGCAATTTGGCGATTTCGCCAATGGCGCGCAGATCATGTTCGACCAGTTCATCTCTTCGGGCGAAAGCAAATGGCTGCGCATGTCGGGGCTGGTGATGCTGTTGCCGCACGGGTTCGAAGGGCAGGGGCCGGAACACTCTTCCGCCCGGCTGGAGCGGTTCCTGCAGCAATGCGCGCAGGATAACTGGATCGTTGCAAACTGTTCGACCCCGGCCAATTATTTCCACATCCTGCGCCGCCAGATTCACCGCTCTTTCCGCAAGCCTCTGGTGCTGATGACGCCGAAATCACTGCTGCGCCACAAGATGTGCATTTCCGAGGCATCGGATTTCACCGAAGGGTCCAGTTTCCACCGGGTGCTGTGGGATGATGCGCAAAAGGGCAACAGCGACACCGAGTTGAAGGCTGACAAGGCGATCAAGCGTGTCGTGATGTGTTCGGGCAAGGTCTATTTCGACCTGCTGGAAGAACGCGACGCGCGCGGCATCGATGACATCTATCTGCTGCGGGTCGAACAGTTCTATCCGTTCCCGGCGATGGCGCTGATCAAGGAACTGGAGCGGTTCCCCAAGGCCGAAATCGTCTGGGTTCAGGAAGAACCCAAGAACCAGGGCGCATGGAGCTTCATCGAGCCCAATATCGAATGGGTGCTGAGCCGCCTGAAAGGCAAATCGAAACGCCCGCGCTATGTCGGGCGTCCGGCTTCGGCCTCGCCCGCGACGGGTCTGGCCAGCCAGCATAAAGCACAACAGCAAGCGCTCGTGAATGAAGCGCTTACAATCGAGGGATAACAAGGACATGTCCACCGAAGTTCGAGTGCCCACACTGGGCGAGAGTGTGACCGAAGCGACAGTTGCCACATGGTTCAAGAAACCCGGCGACGCTGTGGCGGTCGATGAGATGCTCTGCGAGTTGGAGACTGACAAGGTCACTGTCGAGGTGCCATCCCCCGTGGCTGGCACCTTGGGCGAGATCGTCGCACCCGAGGGCGAGACTGTCGGCGTCGATGCGCTGCTGGCCATGATCTCTGAGCCGGGTGCTGCCCCGGCACCCGACGCGCCCGCAAAGGCGTCAAAACCTGCGGCCAGCCCTGACGGGGCGGCGGCCACGGCCAAGGGCGATGACCGGGTCGAGGTCATGGTCCCTGCTCTGGGCGAGAGCGTGTCCGAGGCGACCGTGGCAAGCTGGTTCAAGAAACCGGGTGATACAGTGGCCGTCGATGACATGCTGTGCGAGTTGGAAACCGACAAGGTTTCGGTCGAAGTGCCCTCACCCGCAGCAGGTGTGCTGGCCGAAATTCTGGCCGAAGAAGGCAGCACAGTCGCCGCTGGCGGCAAGCTCGCCGTGATTTCGGGCAGTGCAGAGGGCGTGACACCCGCCGCCACCCCGGACGCAGCCCCCGCATCCGAAAGCGCGGGGCGTGATGTCGAGGATGCACCCTCGGCCAAGAAACTGATGGCCGAAAAGGGGATTTCACGCGATCAGGTCACCGGCACGGGACGCGACGGGCGCGTGATGAAGGAAGATGTGCAATCCGCCAGCGCGGCCCCGGCGGCACAGCCTGCGGCTGCCCCGACCGCGCCCGCCCCGGCGCCTGCCCCACGGGCACTCGTGGCCGCCGATGACGCCGCCCGCGAAGAGCGCGTCAAGATGACCCGCCTGCGCCAGACCATCGCGCGCCGCCTGAAGGAAGCGCAGAACACTGCCGCCATGCTGACCACCTATAACGAGGCGGATATGGGCGGCGTCATGGAGTTGCGCAACACCTACAAGGACCAGTTCGAAAAGAAGCACGGCGTCAAGATGGGCTTCATGTCCTTCTTCGTCAAAGCCTGCTGCCACGCGCTAATGGAAGTGCCCGAGGTCAATGCCGAGATTGACGGCACCGATGTCGTCTACAAGAACTACGTCCATATGGGCGTGGCCGTTGGCACGCCCTCGGGGCTGGTCGTCCCGGTGCTGCGCGATGCGCACAAGATGGGCTTTGCCGAGATCGAAAAGCGTATTGGTGAGCTTGGCAAACAGGCGCGCGATGGCAAGCTGTC
>SKRW01000305.1 GCA_007118295.1 Paracoccaceae bacterium
GCGTCATTTTCGGCCCAGTCATCCATTTGCCCAGAGGACAGCCGCGTCAGTGTCCAGCTTTCACCCCCGTCTGACGAGCACCAGACACCTGCGCCAAACCAGTCGCCCCCGCCTGCCGCCCAGACCCGGCCTGCGCCATCGCCGATGACATGATTGATGGGCCAGCCATCGCAATGCGGCCCCGTGACCGTGAATGTACCGTCATCCGTTTCACGCAGGATGAAGGCCCCCTTCGTCGTTCCCAGCAAAACTGTCCGCGCCATGATGCACTCCCCTTAAAAAATGCGGCAAAGCGTCGCACTTATTGACAGGGGCTGTCAATCTGCGGCCTCTGGCCCATGGATTTGATCAGCCATGATTTGCCGTTCACTCCGCGCGGGGCGGGTCAGGGCTGGGTGCGCAGGATACGTTGCCACAGCGTTCCGCCGAATTTGGGCAGGAACCAGAAATAGGCAAAGATGCACGCGAAGAGAACAAGCGCGGACAGGCCATCAAGGCTGAATCCCGCGTCAGTCGTTTCGCCCGTGACAAGCGCAATGACATAGCCCAGCCCGAAAAAGACCGTGAGGAAATCAAGGATCGCGGCAAGAACCTTGCGCCATGTCGGAACGGTGGAGGGCTCGGCCATGGAAATCTCCGCACATCGCTTTTGGCCTTTGCGCGCCTGGGTGCAAGCCGCGCGCGGTTACAGGCGTCTTGTATGCTGCCCTATGCCCGAAGGCCCGTCAATCCTGCGTTCAGATACTGGCGTAGATCTGCGCCAGCCGGTCCACAGCGGCTTCGGGCGATAGTTCTTCGCTCTCCCCTGTCCGGCGCGAGGTCAGTTCGACCACGCCCTTGGCCAGTCCGCGCGGCCCGACTGTGATCCGCCACGGCAGGCCGATCAGGTCCATGGTCGCGAATTTCGCCCCCGCGCGCTCATCGCGGTCGTCATACAGTGGCTCCAGCCCCTTGGCGACCAGGGCCTTGTATAGCCCCTCGCAGGCCGCATTGGCAGCGTCGTCGCCTTGCTTGAGGTTCACGATGCCCGCATGAAAGGGTGTGACCCCTTCGGGCCAGATGATGCCGCGATCATCATGGCTGGCCTCGATGATCGCGCCCAGAAGGCGCGACACGCCGATGCCGTGGCTGCCCATATGCACCGGCACCCGTTCCCCCGTTTCGGTGACGACATTCGCCCCCATCGCTTCGGAATATTTGGTGCCGAAATAGAAAATCTGGCCCACTTCGATGCCGCGCGCGCGGCGGCGACGGTCTTCGGGCACCTGCGCGTGGAATGCGTCGTCGTCATGAGTTTCATCCGTGCGCGCATAGCGCGAGGTGAACTCTTCCAGTACGGCCTGACATTCCGGCACGCTGTCATAATCCACGTCGCGATCCCCGAATTTCAGGTCGGTGATCGCGCTGTCATAAAACACTTCGGACTCGCCGGTTTCGGCCAGTACCAGAAATTCATGCGTATAGTCGCCGCCAATCGGCCCGCCATCGGCGCGCATCGGGATCGCCTGCAACCCCATGCGCTCATAGCTGCGCAGATAGCTTACCAGATGGCGGTTATAGGCGTGCAGGGCCGCGTCCTTGTCGATGTCGAAATTATAGCCATCCTTCATCAGGAATTCACGGCCCCGCATGACGCCAAAGCGCGGGCGGATTTCGTCGCGGAATTTCCATTGGATGTGATAGAGCGTCAGCGGCAGGTCCTTGTAGCTGCCGACATGCGCACGGAAAATGTCGGTGATCAGTTCCTCATTGGTCGGCCCATAGAGGATGTCGCGCCCGTGCCGGTCCTTGATGCGCAGCATCTCTTCGCCGTAATCGTCATAGCGACCGCTCTCGCGCCACAAATCCGCCGATTGCAGCGTGGGCATCAGCATCGGGATATGGCCCGCGCGGATCTGTTCCTCATGCACGATCTGTTCGATCCGCCGCAAGACCTTGAAGCCCATCGGCAGCCACGAATAGATTCCGGCGCTGGCCTGCTTGATCATGCCCGCGCGCAGCATCAGCCGGTGGCTTACGATTTGGGCCTCGGACGGGGTTTCTTTCAGCACAGGCAGGAAATAACGGGTCAGGCGCATGGGGCAGGGCTCCAACAGGATGAACACGCAAGGTGTAGGCAGAGGGGGCGCGCAGCGCAAGCCGGATGCGCCCGTAGGGTGGGTGCTGTGCACCCACCCATCGCAGCCTCAGAGCAGGGACTTGACCTTGGCGGCCACGGCTTCTGCCGTGATCCCCAATTCGCGGTAGATAACCGGGGCCGGGGCCGAAGCACCGAAATCATGCATCCCGACAAACCCCGATTTCTCGCGCCGCCCGCGTTCGCCATAGAGCCAGCGGTCCCAGCCAAAGCGGATGCCGGCCTCGATCGCCACGCGCACGGGGCCGGCGGGCAGAACCTTGCGACGATACGCCTCGGGCTGGTCCTCGAACAATTCCCAGCAGGGAAAGGACACGACCCGCGTGCCGATCCCTTCGGCCTCCAGCAAATCGCGCGCTTCCATCGCGATCTCGACCTCGGACCCGGTCGCCATCAGCAACGCCTGCCGCTTGCCGGTCGCGTCGGCCAGCACATAGGCGCCTTGCGCGGTCAGGTTCTTGACCTTGTGCTCGGTCCGCAGCGTGGGCAGGTTCTGACGCGACAGCGCCAGCACGGATGGCGTGCGCGCGCTGGTCAAGGCCAATTCCCAGGCTTCGGCCGTTTCCACGGTGTCACAAGGGCGGAACACATGCGTGTTGGGGGTCGCGCGCAGCATCGCCAGATGTTCGACCGGCTGGTGGGTCGGCCCATCCTCGCCCAGCCCGATGCTGTCATGCGTCATGACATAGGTGACGGGCACGCCCATCAGCGCCGACAGCCGCATCGCGCCACGCGCATAATCGGTAAAGCACAGGAAAGTGCCGCCATAGGGCTTCAGCCCGCCATGCAGTGCCATGCCGTTCATCGCGGCCGCCATGCCGTGTTCGCGGATGCCGTAATAGATATAGCGGCCCTTGCGGTCCTCGGGTGTAAACACGCCCAGCCCGGCGGTCTTGGTGTTGTTCGACCCGGTCAGGTCCGCCGATCCGCCCATCGTTTCGGGGCAGATCTCATTGACCACTTCCAGCACCATTTCGGACGATTTGCGCGTCGCCACCTTGGGCGTCTGTTCCGAAACCTGCTTTTTCAGTGCCCGGATGGCCGAAATCAGCTTGGCCGGTGCCTCGCCGCGCATGCGGCGTGTGAAATCGGCCTGACGTGTGCCGGACAGCTTGGCAAAGCGCGCGGCCCATTCCGCATGTGCCTCGGCGCCGCGAGCGCCATGGGCGCGCCATGCGGACAAAACACCGTCGGGCACTTCGAACGCACCATGCGGCCAGCCATAGATCTCTTTGGTGGCGGCAATCTCGTCGTCGCCCAGAGGCGAGCCATGCGCGCCCGAACTGTCTGCCTTTTTCGGGCTGCCAAAGCCGATGATCGTCTTGCAATCAACCAGCACGGGGCGGTCGGATTTTCTGGCAGCCGTCAGCGCCCGGTCGATATCGGCGGGATCATGCCCGTCGCAGGACAGCACCTCCCAGCCAGCGGCTGCAAAGCGCGCGCGCTGGTCGGTAATGTCGGACAGGCCCACGCGCCCGTCAATGGTGATGTCGTTATTGTCCCACAGCACGATCAGGCGCGACAGTTTCTGCCGTCCGGCAATGCCGATGGCTTCGTGGCTGATGCCCTCCATCAAGCAGCCATCACCGGCAATGACCCATGTGTGGTGATCCACCACCTTGGCCCCGAATTCGGCGCGCAGCTTTTCTTCGGCCATGGCAAAGCCCACGGCGTTGGACAGGCCCTGACCCAGCGGGCCGGTCGTCGTCTCGACGCCCGCGACATGGCCATATTCGGGGTGCCCCGCCGTGATAGAACCCCATTGGCGGAAGTTGCGGATCTGATCGAGCGTCATGTCCTTGTAACCGGTCAGGTACAATAGCGCATAGACCAGCATCGAGCCATGCCCCGCCGACAGGATGAAACGGTCACGATCTGCCCAGTCCGGCGCGCTGGCGTCGAATTTCAGATGCTTGCTGAACAGGACCGTTGCGACATCGGCCATGCCCATCGGCATTCCGGGATGTCCCGAGTTGGCCGCCTGCACGGCATCCATCGCCAGTGCGCGAATGGCAGTGGCCTGTTTCCAGTGTTCGGGGTGCGCAGCGCGCAGGGCAGCAATATCCACGGTGCAAGTATCCTTGTCTGACCAGTCTGGGCCGGGTCATACCAGCCCCAGCCGCAAGATCAAGCAAGGCTGCGCCCGCGCGCGCCACATTCAGCGCGAGAATGTTGGAAAGCCCGGCCTTTGCGGGTAGGCTAGGGCCAATAAGGTTCCGTTTCGGCCAGGACAGCGATTCGCTGCAGCCGTTGCGAGCCGGGCTTGAAGCGTTGGGCGATACAGGGAAGCGACACAGGCATGAGCACAGGATCAGAGCTAGAATTGCGGCTGGGGCGCGCACTCGACCGGATCGCGCGCAGTGCAGAGACGTTGGGTGTCGTGAAAGACGACAGCGACACCGCCGATCTGCGCGCGCAACTGGAGGCAGAGCGCACGAAGAACGCCCAGCTTTCCGAGCGCGTGAACGCCGTGCGCCAGCGGCAGGAAAGCTCCTTTGCCACGCTGGAGCGCCGCCTTGCGCGCATGACCGAACAGCTTGACTTGCAAAGCCTTGAAATGCTGCGCCTGAAAAAGGCCAATACCAAACTGATCGAGGCCAACCGCCAGTTGCGCGAAGGGACCGAGGCCAAGGTCATCGAATCCAGCACCATAAACCGTGCGCTTCTGGCCGAGTTGGAAGCGTTGCGTGCCGAGCGTGCGGCAGAAATGGCCGAGATGGAAGATGTCCTTGGCGAATTGAAACCCATGATCACGGCAGGAGAGGCCAATGCCTGAACAGACGATCACGATTGGCCACAAGGATTTCACTGTCGCCTGTCAGCCCGGCGAAGAGCCGTTCCTGATTGCTGCTGCCGAAATGCTGGATGTCGAGGCGCGCACCCTTCTCAACCAGATCGGGCGCGTTCCTGCCGAACGGATGCTCTTGATGGCCGGGCTGATGCTGGCGGACAAGACCGCCGAAGCCGAAGACAGGCTGAAAGCTGCCGAGGCAGAAGTTGCGGGTCTGCGCGACGAAATCTCGCGCCTGCATGCCCGCCCGGAACCCGCGCCGCGCCGGATCGAGGTGCCGGTTGTCCCGCAAGATCTGACCGATGCGCTGACCGAACTCGCGGCCCGCGCCGAGTCGGTCGCCGAAGATCTGGAAGCGCGCGCCAAAGTCTGATTGCACGGCTTACGGCGCAACACTCCTTATCGCGTCGCGCAAGGCTCCGGCGAAATCTGGATGCCCGTAAATGTCATTATGCCGTGCCGCGATCCGCTGAACCGATTGCGCTGGGTGCCCTCCATCCGCTAGTCCGCTGACCAGAGCCTCGGCGCGGGCAGGCGGGATCACCTCGTCGCGTTCAGCAATGAGGATGGCAACGGGCGTATTGCCTTGGACCAGCGCATCCAGCGGGCGCATGTCATGCCGGAACAGCCAACGCACCGGGGCCCAGGGCAGGCTTTGGCGCGCAACATTGACCAGTGCATCAAAGGGCGTGACCAGCACGGCACCGGCCAAGGGGCGCGTCTGCGCCAGATGGGCGGCGACCCCGCTGCCAATGCTGAACCCGACCGCCACCAGTCCATCCGGGGCGTCGGGTGCCAGTTGATCATGGATCGCTTCGGCATCGGTCATCAGCGCTGCCGCCGA
>SKRW01000184.1 GCA_007118295.1 Paracoccaceae bacterium
CTGCGCCCGGATTCTGCGCAGCCCCCCGGAACATTCGAAAAAGACCGGTGATGCGTGTCAAAGAAGGCTTGCCTTGTGGGCGACTTGCCGCATCATTGCGCGGAACAATGACAACTCCATCAACAATGAGGATGCCATGACCCCAACGCGCCCCATTCTGGCTGCCATGTTTGCCTTTGGCCTGACCGCGTCGGTCGCGCAGGCCACTGAACGCACGCCTGACGATCCGCGCCTGCTGAATAGTGGGCAACTGACCGTGGGCACGGGCGACCCGGTCTATCCGCCCTGGATGCTGAACAATGACCCCGCCAGCGGCGAAGGGTTCGAGAATGCGCTGATCTATGCGCTGGCCGCAGAGATGGGCTTTGCACCTGAACAGGTCGTCTGGGTGGGCAACACCTTCGAACAGACCATCGCGCCGGGTGCCAAGAATTTCGACTTCGCCATCAATCAGGTCTCGGTCACGGAACCGCGCAAGGAAGTGGTCAGCTTCAGCCAGGTCTATTTCCAGCCCGAAAAGGCCGTGATCGCGCTGCCCGGTTCCGCAGTGGAAGGGGCCAGCAGTTTTGCCGACCTGAGCGGCGCGCGCTGGGGGGCAGTGATCGGCACCACCGACCTGATGTATCTGGAAAACATCATCGGGGTGCAGGATGCCGCTGTCTATGATGACCAGATCGGCGTCTTTCAGGCGATGCTGGCCGGTCAGATCGACGCGACACTGGCCGCCCTGCCAACGGCGCTGTTTGCAACAGCCGTCCAGATCTCCGAGGCCGAAATCGTTGCGATCCTGCCTGCAGATGAAAATGATCTGGGCCACGGGTTGCTGTTCCAGAAAGACAATCCGCTGGTCGAGTGGGTGGACGAGGCCCTGTCCGTGCTGATCGAAGGTGGCGTGGTGCGCGATCTGGTCTCGACATGGCTGGTGGCTGACCCTGATTTGCCGGTCATCACGGAATAACGCAGGCGGATGACAGCACCAGATCCCCGATCCGGGGCCACTGCGCGTCCCGGACGCTACGGCATACGCCCCGCGCCCGATGGCCCGCCACCCCCCCCGCGCAGGCGGGGGTTTGACTGGCGCGCGGCGCTGGCACCGGGGCTGATGTCTTCGGCGTCGATCATCGTGGTGTTCGGCGCGCTCTACTGGCTGATCACCAGCGCCGAGCAATGGCCCCGCATCAAGGCGCAATTCTTCAATATCGACCATATGATCGCGGCGGCCCCGCGCGTGGCGCAAGGGTTCCTGACCAATCTGCAGGTCTGGCTGATCGCGTTGGCCTGCATCGGGGTCTGGGCGCTGGTGCTGGCGGTGGTGCGGTCCTTGCGCGGGCCGGTCTTTGCGCCCTTCCGGCTGATGGTGGTGGTGTACATCGATGTGTTCCGGGGTCTGCCCGCACTCTTGCTGGTGATCCTGTTCGGCTTTGGCATTCCGGCGCTGAACATCCCCGGCCTGCCCAATTCGGGCCTGTTCTGGGGCGGGGTCGCGATGGTGCTGTCCTATTCCGCCTATGTGGCCGAAATCTACCGCTCTGGCATCGATGCCGTGCACGAGGGCCAGCGCGCCGCCGCCAGATCGCTGGGCCTGAACGAATGGCAGACGCTGATCTACGCCATCCTGCCGCAAGCGCTGCGCAATGTGCTGCCTGCGCTGATGAATATCGTCGTGGCGCTGCAAAAGGATGTAGCGCTTCTGTCCGTCATCGGCGTGCGCGACGCGGTGCGCGAGGCACAGATCTACACAGCGACGACCTTCAATTACTCGTCGCTGATCGTGGCGGCGCTGTTGTTCCTGCTGGCCACGGTCCCGATGGCGCGTCTGGCGGATTGGGTCAACCGGCGCGACCGGGCGCGACGCTTGCAGATTGCGGAATAGATGGCAGAAATCGCGATCCGGGGCCTGACCAAGTATTTCGGTACGCGCCTTGTGCTGGACCGGATCGACGTGGATGTTTCCGCGCATGAGGTCGTGTGTCTGATCGGGGCGTCGGGGTCGGGCAAATCAACCCTTCTGCGCTGCATCAACCGCCTGATAGAGCCGGATCACGGGACCATCAGCTTGGGCGGTGTGCCCATCGATTCGGCGCAATTCGGGCGCACCGGGTTGCAGCAGCGCGTGGGCATCGTGTTCCAGTCCTACAACCTGTTCCCGCATCTGACCGTGCTGGACAACCTGACCCTCGCGCCGCGCAAGGTGCAGGGCATGGCGCGGACACAGGCCAATGAACGCGCACGCGAGACCCTGTCCCTGTTCGGCATGGACCATTTTGCTGCATCCTACCCGGAACAACTGTCCGGCGGGCAGCAACAGCGCGTGGCGATTGCCCGCGCCATGATGAATGCCCCCGACGTACTGCTGCTGGACGAGGTGACAGCAGCCCTTGACCCCGAACTGGTGGGCGAGGTGCTGCGGATCATCCATGATCTGAAGTCACGCGGGCTGACGATGGTCATCGTCACGCATGAGATGGGATTCGCGCGCGACGTGGCCGACCGCGTCTGCTTTCTGTCCGAGGGGCGCATCATCGAGGAAGACATCCCCGAGCGCCTGTTCACATCCCCTCAGGCCCCGGCCACGCAAGCCTTTCTGGCGCGCCTGATTGCCTCGGGGCGGTTGTGACGCGCAGGCGTCACAGGTGTCACATGGGTCGGCGTCACAGGGGTCGGCGTCGTAACAGCCACAGCACCAGTGCCCGCCCGCGCCGCATCCATGGATAAATCGCGTCGGCCACGCGGTCGGACGAGAGTGGCCCACGCCTGCGTGACAGGCGCGACAACAGCGCGACGGCCCGCGCACCATGATACAACTTGCCATCCAGATCCACGATCATGCCTGCATTCAGGTCCAACCCGTAGGCGCGCGCAGGCGCGGGCTCGGAGCGGGCGTCGATCAGACGCACGCTGTAGCGCTCGCGCAGACGCAAGAGGGCGACATAGCTTGCGCAAAAGGGGCACTCGCCGTCATAGACAATTCGTAGGGGCGTCATCGCATTGCCTCGCGCTGGCCGGTCATCCGGTCGATGAAGTCATGAACGCTGCGCGGGTCCAGCAGCGCAAGATACAGCACCATGACCGTGATCGAATAGGTGTTGACTGGTAGCAAAAGGTAGAAGGTTGCGTGCATCGTCAAGCCCACCAGAATCGCAGCCTTGCGCCACCGGGCCATCAGGATCGCGACAGCCAGCCAGTATTCCACCACCAGCACCGCAACCGACGCAGCAGCAAGCAGGATCGGCCAGTCGAGGAACATTTCCAGCGCCCGGCCGGAATGGACCCAGACAAAGGTCTGCTCCAACCGCTGACCAGAAACAAAGGCCCAGTCCGTCTTGTCCACCGCCGTCCAGAAATAGAGCGCGGAAAGCTGCAACGCGATCAGCCGCTGGCCCCAGAGCACGCCATACTCTGCCTCCGGGTGGCCATGAGGATCCGCATTCATGCCGCGCAACCGGTCAAGGGAAAAGGACTTGCCGCAATCCGTCAGCGACAGCAACAGACATGCGACACCTAGTAGGTAGACATGATGGTGAGCCCATGTAAGCGGCCCGACATGCGCAGCGCCAAGCGCATAGAAAACCAGAATGGTCAGCCCCAATCCCGCAACTGAAATTCTGGAACCCGCGCCGATCACAGTGGCCGCCATGAAGATGAAAAAGATGCTCCCGAACGCAAGCCCCAGCAGATCGTTCACGGCCCAGGGAGTCAACTCGCCGCCAAACCGGATCAGGGCGACACAGCCCAGCCCGATCCGCATCAGACCGACCGCGCGGGTTGACCCTCGCGCATCAGGCCCCCATTCGGCAAGTCTTTGGAACAAGGCGTGTCTCATGGTCAGTGTTCCTCGCCGCTGTGGTCACATACGTTTTCCGATGACATGGGCATCCAGCCCTGACGCGTGCCGACATCACCAGTGAAGGAGATCCGCTGTCCCTCCTCGATCTTTGCGCACAGGTCTGTGGCAAAGCGGGCCAGATGTGCAGGTTCCGCGATGCGACCGGGAAAGTAGTAGTGCACGATCTGCGGATAGCGATCCAGGCCCGCCGCCGCGAGCGGTGTGTAGTCCGCCACGATCCCAGCCTCGTCATGAACCACAAACAGGCCCTTCGGAAGCCCGACACCCACCCCGGAATACATAACCCATTCGCGCAACCATGCGGAATGCTGACCAAAAAGCTGGCCGGGGGCAGGCGACAGGAGGATGAGAAGTGCAAGGCCGACAAAGGCATATCGCCGCAATGCGGTTTTGCCCTGACGAAACACGGCCATGGCCGAAGGGTCGAACTCTGTATCAGTCTTGTAGGTCATGTGCCCGGTTCCTGATGTGCCACAATGTCTTCTCTTGAACGACGTCCGCCCGTGTCAGTAATCACAGGTTCGTTGCCGATATTGGACCAAATCCTGGCCTTTTTGCGACATCGTGTTCCTCGCCGCCGCCCACGCACCGTCAAAGGCTCCACGCGGATATGGCGCGCCAGTTGTGGCATGGTGGGTGCGGCTTTCAGAAAGGCTGGGCAATACCGTCCTGCGCGTGCAAGGCAGATGATACCTGGTATGGGACGCCGTCCACCCGGCTTCGTGTCGGGGTTGAGCAAGCCCCAAGGCGCCGCGCGGTTTAACTCGTTGACATCGAAGCGAAATTGGCAATGCGCTACGTCTGACAGGCAAAGAAAAAGCCCCGCGAGTGCGAGGCTGTTTTCTGTCTAAGTCTTTGTTTTGTCTGGTGGAGCCAAGCGGGATCGAACCGCTGACCTCTTGAATGCCATTCAAGCGCTCTCCCAACTGAGCTATGGCCCCGCCGACACTTCGCGTCATAAGCAAGCCTGCGAAATGACGCAACCGAAAAAACTGCGTGCGGATGCAGATTTCGGGATCAGTCCTCGTCGTCGCCCGCGACATCGGCCAGATCGTCAAGGGCGACCGTGTCGTCGTCGTCATCTTCCAGCAATTCATCATCGACTTCGACCGCGTCCTCGTCATCGACCAGAAGATCGTCGTCATCATCCTTGACGGCGGCACTTGCCTTGACTTTGGACGCCGCTGCCAGCACCTCGCCGCGGCGATCCGACGAATCGATGACCACGACCTTGCCGGTATAGGGGCTGATGATCGGGTCCTTGTTCAGATCGTAGAACCGCTTGCCGGTTTCCGGGCAGACGCGCTTCACGCCCCATTCTGGATTGGACATCAGGATTTCCTCTGCGTGCAAGTCTTTCTTCAAGCCCCGTGCCGTGCCATAACTCTGTCATGCTGTAAAGGCCTCTGCGCTGCGCGGATGGCCAGATGTCACACTTTCCTGCGAGGTTTGGATGCAAGTTACCACCGGGGACCGATGCCAGAGCCGGTAATCCTGCGCGAGAACGTGGCGCATCTGCCCGGACCGCCCGCGCTCTGCGTCGCGCTGCGCCGCTCGGCGCGGGCGCGGCGGCTGAGCCTGCGTGTCTCGGGGCTGGACGGGCGCGCGACGCTGACCTTGCCGCAGCGCTTTCCGATGGCGGATGCGCTGGCCTTTCTGCGCGAGAAAGAGGGCTGGCTGCGCCGCGCACTCGCGCAGGTGCCTGACCGGCAGGTCATGGCACCGGGGGCCAAGATCCTGTTGCAGGGCCGGGTTCTGCGGCTTGAAGCCGGGTCTGACCGCAGGGTCCGGGCCGAAGGGGGCACATTGCTGGTGCCAGCCGACCCCGATGGCACACGCACGGGTCCGCGACTGGAAGCCTTTCTCAAGACCAGCGCGCGCGCAGCCCTGCTGCCCGCCGTGGACCGCTACACCGAAAGGCTGGGTCGCCCGGCCCGCGCCGTCACCTTGCGTGACACGCGTTCGCGCTGGGGGTCCTGCACGGCGGATGGGCGACTGATGTTTTCGTGGCGGCTGATCATGGCCCCGCCCGAGGTGCTGGACTATGTCGCCGCGCATGAGGTCGCGCATCTGGCGCATATGGACCATTCGCGCGCCTTCTGGGACTGTGTCGGGCGGCTGATGCCCGACTATGGCGCGCATCGCGGCTGGCTGCGCGCGCATGGCGCGCAATTGCACGGCTACCAGTTCAGGGCGCGCGCGCCCGGTGACAGCGGGTAGCGTTCCAGCACATCATAGACCGCACCATCGGCGCGCAAATGCGACCGGACAAGCGCAACTTCATTCACAGTGACCGGGTCCGTGCGAAACCCGCCCGACAGCGCCACGGCCTGTTCCAGCTCGCCCTGCTCGAAAGTGCCGGGGCGCAGATAGGCCAGCGTCACATGCGGCGCAAAGCGGCGTTTCTCGGGGGCAAAGCCAACCGCGCGGGCCAGCCGCACCAGCTTGTCCTGCAACGCCATCAGGGCGGGGTCGGGGGCAACCACGGCGTGCAGATTATGCGCCTTGCCCTTGCCAAACAGCCCCAACCCCTGCAGCGCAATCTCGACAGGCGGGCAGTCCAGCCGCATCAGTGCCTGATCCAGCGCATCAAGCTGTTCGTGGGTCGATTCGCCCAGAAACACCAGCGTGATGTGGAAGTTCTCGGGCGGCAGCTTGCGTTTGACCGGCATCAGGAATTGCTGCAGCACCAACTGGCTGCGGATATGCTGCGGCAGTTCCAGCGCAAGAAACGTGCGAATCATGGCCAAGGGTCAGGCGGGCTGCACAAGGGCCGCGACATCATACATCACCGGTTCGAACCGGGCGCACATCTGGGCGATGGCACGATTGCGCTCGCGCATCTCGGGGGTGCGCAGCATGGCCTGAAAATCGGTGCGCGCGCGCCAGCGCGAATAGGCGGCGATCCGGGTCTGGGCGTCGTTGACATGCAGCGCCGCCCCCAGAAAGCCGGGCTGGTGGCGGATCACCTCGTCATAGGCGGCCTGCAGGGATTCCAGCACATCCGTGCAGGTGCCTGGTGTCATCTCGAAGGTGGTGATGACTGTCTGGCTGTTGCTGTCTGCGGTAATCTGCATCGCGTCGCCCTCCTTTGCTATGGGGCCATCGTGACGCAAACGAAACCTGCTGCCAAGCCGGTCAGCACAGATCGCGGCATCGCAAGGCGAAAATCCCGCCCGGAAGGCCATGCTGGCTGTCGCGCACCACTTTTGCGGCGCTGACATGCGCGCATTTGACGTGGCTGTGACGCTGGGCCGCGTCTTGCTGCCCTTGCCAAGCTTTGCGCAAGAGAACAGATAGGGTATGACCTCCCAGAGTGTTTTCAGGAAAGAGCCGGACAGATGATCGTCGAGCTAGGACATTTCGCCCTCATCCTTGCCTTTGCCGTGGCCCTTGCGCAGGCCGTGATCCCGCTGGTGGGCGCACACAAGGGCTGGCGCGACTGGATGGTCGTTGCAAACCCCATGGCCACGACGCAATTCCTGCTGGTGGCGTTCAGTTATGCGGCACTGACCTATGCGTTTCTGGTGTCTGATTTCTCGGTCAAGCTGGTCGTGGACAATTCGCACACCCTCAAGCCCTTGATCTACAAGATCTCGGGCGTCTGGGGGAATCACGAAGGCTCGCTTTTGCTGTGGGTGCTGACGCTGTCATTGTTCGGGGCCTGCGCGGCGTGGTTTGGTGGCAATCTGCCCGCCTCGCTGCAAGCGCGCGTTCTGGCCGTACAATCGGCAATCACGGCCGCGTTTATCGCCTTCACGATCTTTACCTCCAACCCGTTCACGCGGCTGGCCTTTCCGCCCTTTGACGGGACCGACCTGAACCCGCTGCTGCAAGACCCCGGTCTGGCGTTTCACCCGCCCTTTCTGTATCTCGGCTATGTCGGCCTCTCGATGGCGTTCAGCTTTGCCGTGGCCGCGCTGATCGAAGGGCGCGTCGATGCCGCCTGGGGCCGCTGGGTGCGCCCCTGGACGCTGGCCGCCTGGGTTTTCCTGACCATCGGCATCGCAACCGGGTCGTGGTGGGCCTATTACGAGCTTGGCTGGGGCGGGTTCTGGTTCTGGGACCCGGTCGAAAATGCCTCGCTGATGCCGTGGCTTTTCGCCGCCGCCCTGCTGCACTCGGCCATCGTGGTGGAAAAGCGCGAAACCCTGAAAAGCTGGACCATCCTGCTGGCCATCCTCGGTTTCGGCTTTTCGCTGATGGGCACGTTCATCGTGCGCTCGGGTCTGCTGACCTCGGTGCATGCCTTTGCGATGGACCCCGAACGCGGGGTGTTCATCCTGATGATTCTGGCCGCCTTCATGGGGGGTGCGCTGACGCTGTTTGCCTTGCGCGCCCCGGTGCTGGAAGCCAAGGGCGTGTTTTCGACGGTCAGTCGCGAATCGGCACTGGTCATCAACAATGTGTTGCTGGCGGTGTCGTCCTTCGTGATCTTTATTGGCACGATGTGGCCGCTGGTCGCCGAAATGCTGTTTGACCGCGTGCTGTCGGTCGGCCCGCCTTTCTTCAACATGGCTTTCACGCCGTTCATCGTGGCGCTTGCAATGGTGCTGCCGATCGGTGCGATGCTGCCATGGAAGCGCGGCAATCTGGCGCGCACGCTGCGCCCGCTCTGGGGGCTTGCAGCCTTTTCGGTGGCGATGGGAGCTGTGACATGGGCGCTTCAGACAGGCAATTCGCCACTGGTGCCGGTTGGGCTGGCGCTGGGGCTGTGGGTGTTCCTCGGGTCCTGTGCCGATATCTGGGCACGCACCGGTCGCGGTGACCTGATCGCGCGCCTGGGTCGCCTGACCCGCCTGCCACGCGCCGACTGGGGCAAGTATACTGCGCATGTCGGCATGGGCATGACCGTCTTTGCCGTCGCAGCCCTTGTCGGCTGGGAGAGCGAGGATATTCGCGTCGTCCAGATTGGCGAGAGTTTCGACAAGGGGGGCTACACGCTGACCCTGACCGCGGTGGAGCGTGTGCAGGGGGCTAATTTCGTCTCGACCATGGGCACGATCGAGGCCCATCGCGACGGGCGCCTCATTACCACCTTGCACCCGGAAAAGCGGTTCTATCCGATCGCGGGCATGCCCACGACCGAAGCGGCCATCGACTACAAGATCCACCGCGATCTCTACATCACGCTGGGCGACCCGCAGGATAATGGCGGCTGGGCCGTGCGCACCTATATCAAACCCTTTGCCAACTGGCTGTGGTTCGGGTGCTTCCTGATGGCACTTGGCGGTATCTTCAGCCTCAGCGACCGACGCTACCGCGTCGCCGCCGGGGCCGCGCGAGAACCGCGCAACACGGTGCCCGCAGAATGACCGGCCTGCGCGCCATCCTCGCGGCCCTAGCGCTGGTGCTGGCCCTGCCCGCACTGGCCCTGCCCGCACTGGCCGTGCAACCCGACGAGATTCTGGACGACCCGGTCATGGAGCAACGCGCGCGCGATATCTCGGCCGGGTTGCGCTGTCTGGTCTGCCGCAACGAATCCATCGACGAATCCAACGCCGATCTGGCGCGTGACATGCGCCTGCTGGTGCGCGAACGTCTGGTCGAGGGGGACAGCAACACCGAAGTGCTGGACTTCATTGTCGAACGCTATGGCGAATATGTGCTGCTGCGCCCGACCACGGATGGCGTGAACATCATCCTGTGGGTTGCCGCACCCGTGCTGTTCCTGATCGCGCTGCTGATCTCGTTCATTTACCTGCGTAACCGCGACAAGGCTCCCGAACCTTCGCGCGGCGCACTGAGCGATAGCGAAGAACAGCGCCTGAAGGAACTTCTCAAGGACTGACGCACCGTCCGGGCTTTCCCTTTTGTGCCGCTCGGGTAAAGGTGGCGCAAAAGATCTGGAGGGTTCCATGGACTACGACACGCTCATGACATCCGAGGCAGAAGGGGTTGCCGTCATAACCCTGAATCGCCCCGAGGTGATGAACGCGCTCAACAAGCAGATGCGCGCCGAACTGACCCATGCGGTCAAGGACCTTGGCGCGCGTGCGCGCGTGCTGGTGCTGACCGGTGCGGGGCGGGCCTTCTGTTCGGGGCAGGATCTGGGCGATGGCGGCAATGCGGCGCAGATCGATCTGGAACGCACCCTGCGCGAGGAATACGAGCCGATGCTGCGCGCCATCTATGATGCGCCCGTGCCGGTGATCGCTGCTGTCAATGGCTCGGCTGCAGGGGCGGGGGCCAATCTGGCGCTGGCCGCCGATGTCGTCATCGCGGCACAATCCGCGAGCTTCATTCAGGCCTTCACCCGGATCGGCCTGATCCCCGATGCAGGCGGCACCTATTTCCTGCCCCGCCAGATCGGCTTTGCGCGTGCGATGGGCACGATGCTTTTTGCCGACAAGATCAGCGCAGATCAGGCCGCCGAACAGGGCATGATCTGGCAGGCCGTGCCCGATGCAGAATTCGCCGCCCTCTGGCAGGATCGCGCGCGCGTGCTGGCCCATGGCCCGACCATCGCCTATCGCAATATCCGCCGCGCCCTGCGCGCCAGCCTGTCGAACACGCTTGATGCCCAACTCGCCCTCGAAGCCCAGCTTCAGGCCGAGGCAGGCAAGACCCGCGACTTTCAGGAAGGGGTGCTGGCCTTTCTCGAGAAGCGCCCCGCGCGTTTCGAAGGGCGCTGACCTGCCCCTTTCATCTTGCCAGAAATACTCCGGGGTCCGGGGCAGGGCCCCGGCGCTCTGTCACAAGCGCACAGCCCGGCGGTTGCACGCGCCCTCTCGCATGCACGCTCAGCTTTGCGGGTCGGGCAGGCTTTCCGGGTCCGGCCCGCGCCATTCGCCCTGCTCACGCAGCGCTTCCATCACTTCGCGCGGCATGTAGGTCTCGTCATGCTTGGCCAGAATTTCCTGCGCGACAAAGACCCCATCGACAAAGCGCCCGGTGCCGACCGTGCCCTCGTTCTCGGTGAACAGATCGGGCAGGATGCCACGATACTGCACCTCGACCGAGGCCATGCCGTCAGTCACGCGAAAGCGCACCGTGTCGGACTGCCCGCGCACGATCGAGCCTGCCTCGACCAGCCCGCCGATGCGGAACACTTCGTTGGGCGGGGGGGGCGAGGCCAGTATCTCGGACGGCGAGCGAAAGAAGTTGATCCCGTCGCGCATCGCATAGCCGATCAAGGCCGTGGACAGGGCCAGCGCCACGGCGGCAACTGCGATCACCTGAATGCGGCGTGTTTTTTTCAGACTTTTCATCTCGTCCTCTTACCTCATGGAAACAGCGGTGCGCCCATCAGGCCTGCCGTCTCCTCCAGCCCCAGCATCAGGTTTGCATTCTGCAGCGCCTGACCACTTGAACCCTTGCAAAGATTGTCGAGCACCGCCACCACCATCGCACGGCCCGGCACCCGATCCCCGACAACTCCGATATGTACGAAATTGGACCCGCGCACATCATGAGTCGATGGGGTTGTGCCAAAAGGTAGCACGCAAATCATTGACTCAGCGCAATAACGGTCCTGCAAAACTGCGTGAACTTGCGCTGCATCGCCGTCCAGCCATGCCGTGGCCAGAATCCCGCGATTCATCGGCACCAGATGTGGGGTGAACTGTATCTGCACCGGACGCCCTGCAACGGCGCTGAATTCCTGATCGAACTCGCCCAGATGCCGATGCGTGCCGCCCACAGCATAGGCATTCGCACCTTCGGACATTTCGGCATGCAGCAGGTTTTCCTTCAGCGCACGCCCCGCACCTGACACCCCGCATTTCAGATCCAGAATGATACGGTCCAGATCGATCACGCCCGCCTCGATCAGGGGGCGCAGGATGTACTGGCCGGTCGCGGCATTGCAGCCTGTGCCCGCAACCAGCCGCGCGGCGCGGATCTCGTCGCGGTAGAATTCGGTCAGGCCATAGACGGCCTCGCGCTGCAACTCGGGCGCGGCATGGGGTTTGCCATACCATTTCTCGTATTCGGCCGGGTCGCGCAGCCGGAAATCGGCGGACAGGTCCACGATCTTCAGATCACGCGGCAGGTCCTTGATGACGGCCTGACTGGTCGCGTGTGGCAGCGCGCAGAAGGCCAGGTCGATCTGGCCGACATCCATATCCTCGATCCGGCACAGATCGGGCAGGTCGAGATGGCGCAGGAAGGGAAAGACCTGCGCCATGGGCTGGCCTGCCTTGCGCTCGCCCGTCAAGGCCGTGATGCGCAGATCGGGATGGGTGGCTATCAGGCGGACAAGCTCTGCGCCCGTGTAGCCAGAGGCGCCAAGGATGGCGATATTGCGGGTCATGGTCGGTCCCTTCGTCACAGGTTCCGCACGGGTGGCAGGCCGGGCATGCGCTCCGCGCGGGGAGTATTTCTGGCAAGATGAAGATCAGGCAGCGCGAAAGATGATCTGTCGTCGCAGGAACTGCGTGGCCTTGCGCGACACATTGACCGGCTCGCCCGTGGTCAGGAACGCGCTGTCGCGGCCTGTGCCCAGCATCTCGGGGCGGCGGCGCAGGTAATCGTCAAGGCTGGCGGCCACAAGGTCGGGCTGCGAATAGACGTCCACCGATGGCCCCAGCGCCTCGCGAAAGGCATGTTCGACCAGCGGGTAATGGGTGCAGCCCAGCACGGCGGCTTCGGGGCGCGGCATGCGGCGCAAGAGCGCCTCGACATGGGAATGGACCAGCGCCTCGGCCAGTTGCATGTCGCCCTGTTCGATCGCATCGACCACGCCGCCACAGGGTTGCGCCTCGACATCGACGCCGATGGCGCGGAACGCCAGTTCACGCTGAAAGGCGCGGCTGGAGACAGTGGCAGGGGTGGCGAAGAGGGCTACATGCTTGACGGCGACTTCGCGCGGGGGCGAGTTGTCACCCCATTGGCGTTCGGTCAGCGCCTCGATCAGGGGGACGAACACGCCGAGCACGCGCTTGTCGGCGGGCACCCATGTTTCCTGCATCCGTTTGAGCGCGGCGGCGGAGGCCGTGTTGCAGGCGAGGATCACCAGATCGCAGCCTTCGGCCCAGAGTCGTTCCACCCCGGTGCAGGTCAGGTTGAAGATATCCTCGGCATCGCGCACGCCGTAGGGCGTATGGGCGTTATCCCCCAGATAGACAAAGGGAATATCGGGCAGCCGTTCGGTCAGCGCGCCCAGTACGGTCAGCCCGCCCAGCCCGGAATCGAATATGCCAACTGCCATGCTGCCTGCCCCCGGCGTTCTGCGTGTGACCTTCTGCATAAGGCTGCGGGCCGGGGAAATCCAGTCTGATTGCGCCTATTCGGCGGCCATGCGCGTGGGCGGTGTGTGGAATTCGGCCAGCAATTCTGCGCGGCGGGTGGCGGCGGCAGTTGCGTTGCGGTGTTTCACTGGGCCGAAGCCGCGAATTTGTAGTGGTAATTCAGCAAGTTCCACGGCGATCTTGTGGTTTTCCGGGGTCAGGCCTGCCAGCAATTCGGGAATCAATGCCTCATAGTCACGGATCAACTGGCGTTCCATTTTGCGCTCGGCGGTGTAACCGAACAGATCCAGCGGTGTGCCGCGCAGACGCTTAAGGGGCGCTAACATCTTGAATCCACGTATGATCCATGGTCCAAAAGCCCGTTTCACGGGGCGCCCGTCGCTGCCCATGCGCGAGATCAGAGGGGGGGCGAGGTGGAATTTGGCGGTCAACTCACCGTCGAATTCGGCACGCGCCTTGGCCAGTGTGTCCAGATGCAGGCGGGCGACCTCGTATTCGTCCTTGTAGGTGAGGAGTTTGTGATAACCTGTTGAAATCGCTTCGCGTAGATGATCATCCGGGGCCTGATCCACAAGGCTGCGGTAGCGGTTTGCCAACCGACGCGACTGATAGGCGACAAGATGCGTTTCGCGCAGCGCGATTTTTTCATCCAGCGAAAGTGTTTTTCGCGCATCGGAATCCGACAGCATCTTTGCAGCGGCTTTCGGATGCACGACAGACCAGCGCCCAAGGGCAAAGGCGCGGGTGTTGGCCTCGACCGCGGCGCGGTTCAACTCGATCGCGCGCAGGATCGCCGCGCGACTGAGCGGAACCCGCCCCATCTGCCATGCCGCCCCCAGCACCATCATGTTGGAATAGATGCTGTCGCCCAAGAGGCGTCTGGCAAGAACCGAATAATCGAACAGATGCAGCCCGTCCCCCAGTCGCGCCTGCAGCGCGATTTTGAGATCTTCGGCGGGGATGCGGAATTCGGTGTTGCGGGTGAAATCGCCGGTGATGATCTCATGTGCGTTCACCGCGGCACCGGTCTGCCCTTTGCGCATCAGGCCAAGGGTGCGCGCACCCGCCGTCACCACCAGATCACCGCCGATGACGCAATGCGCCTCGCCCACCGCGACCCGAATGGCGCTGATGTCTTCGGGCCGGTTCGCGATGCGGCAATGGATATGCACGGCACCGCCCTTTTGCGCCAGACCCGCCATTTCGATCATGCCCGCGCCCTTGTCATCAAGCTGCGCGGCCTGCGCCAGAATGGCACCAATGGTCACGACGCCCGTGCCGCCCACGCCGGTGATGACGATGTTATGCGTGCCGTTGATCTGCGGCAATTCCGGGTCGGGCAGGTCGGGCAGGTCCACCGATTGCGTGGCCGACTTCTTGGGCTTCGCCCCCTCCAGTGTCACGAAGGACGGGCAGAATCCCTTGATGCAGGAGTAATCCTTGTTGCAGCTTGACTGGTCAATCGCGCGCTTGCGGCCAAATTCGGTTTCGACCGGTACAATCGAGACGCAGTTGGATTGCACGCCGCAATCGCCGCACCCTTCGCAGACATCGGTATTGATGAAAACGCGGGTATCGGGGTCGGGGAATTCACCGCGCTTGCGGCGGCGGCGTTTTTCGGCGGCGCAGGTCTGCACATAGACAATCGCAGACACGCCCGGATAGGTCGCGCAATCGCGCTGCACGGCGTCGAGTTGGGCGCGGGGGTGCCAGCCGACGGTTCCGGGGAAATCCGCGCGCTGGGGTTCTTCCTTTTCGTCAAAGACAACCTCGATCTTGCCCACGCCCATCGCGGCCAGTTCCTGCGCGATCTGCTGGGGTGACAGGCCGCCTTCGTTCTTTTGCCCGCCGGTCATGGCGACGGCATCATTATAGAGGATCTTGTAGGTGATGTTGGTGCCCGCCGCGAGGGCAGCGCGGATCGCCTGCACACCCGAATGGTTATAGGTGCCATCGCCCAGATTCTGGAATACATGGGGCCGGGTGGAAAAGGGGCCTTCGCCGATCCAGTTCGCGCCCTCGCCGCCCATCTGGGTAAAGCCTATGGTTTCGCGGTCCATCCACTGCACCATGTAGTGACAACCGATGCCCGCATAGGCGCGGCTGCCTTCGGGGACGCGGGTGCTGCTGTTATGCGGGCAGCCCGAACAGAAATAGGGCAGGCGGGCGGCCAGTTCGGGGGCATTGTCGGCGCGGCGCGCCTCGGCCAGCATGGCCATCCCGGCCTTGATGCGGTCGGTGCCGCGTCCTTCCTCGATCAGGATATCACCCAGACGTTCGGCGATCATGATCGGGTCGAGCGCGTAGCGGGTGGGAAAGAGTTCCATGCGGCGGCCATTTTCCCACGCATCGCCCTTGTGCCAGCCATAGACGCGGCGGCCGCGGCGGTCGTCAAAGATGGCTTCCTTGACCTGCACTTCGATCAGTTTGCGCTTTTCCTCGACCACGATGATCAGGTCCAGCCCTTCGGCCCATTCATGGAAGCTTTCCATGTCGAGCGGCCATGCCTGCCCGACCTTGTAGGTGGTCAGGCCAAGGCGCTCTGCCTCTGCCTCGCCAATGCCCAGAAGCGACAGCGCATGCACCAGATCCAGCCAGTTCTTGCCCGCTGCGACAAAGCCGATTTTCGCGCCGGGTTTGCCCCAGACGCGCCGGTCCATACGGTTGGCGCGGGAAAACGCTTCGGCGGCAAAGCGTTTATGGTCGATCATGCGCGCTTCCTGCGCCACGGGGGTGTCGATCAGGCGGATATTCAGGCCGCCTTGGGGCAGGGCAAGGCCGGGGGGCACGAATTGCAGGCGGTGCGGGTCGCCATTTACGATGGCAGTCGCCTCGACAGTGTCTTTCATGGTTTTCAGCCCGACCCAGACACCCGCAAAGCGCGACAGCGCGTAGCCGTAATGCCCGAAATCAAGGATTTCCTGCACACCTGCGGGGGACAGGACCGGGATATAGGCATCGACCATGGCCCAGTCAGACTGGTGCAGCGTTGTGGACGACTCGCCCGTGTGGTCGTCGCCCATGGCAACAAGGACGCCGCCATTGGGCGCGGTCCCGGCCATGTTGGCGTGGCGGAACACATCGCCCGAGCAGTCCACGCCCGGCCCCTTGCCATACCACAGGCCAAAGACGCCATCATACCGCCCTTCGCCGCGCAATTCGGCCTGCTGGCTGCCCCAGAGGGCTGTTGCGGCCAGATCCTCGTTCAGCCCTTCCTGAAAGCGGATCTGTGCTGCGTCGAGCAGTTGTTTCGCGCGGTTCATCTGCTGGTCGACCGCGCCAAGGGGCGAGCCACGATAGCCGGTGACATAGCCCGCCGTGTTCAGCCCGGCCGCACGGTCACGCGCGGCCTGCGCCAGCATCAGGCGGACCAGCGCCTGTGTGCCATTCAGCAGAACGGGTGATTTCTCGATGTCGAAACGGTCGCTCAGTGCGATGTCCTGACGCCCCATGCACATCCTCCGCTGCATTTGTTGCGTGTGTAACGATCATAGGTCAATATATCTGACCTACAAAGCGGAATTTTCGGCAATCAGCGCTTTTGTGATCGGTCAAAACAACATAGAACGAATCGACCCTGTTTGCGGAAACAGGATTTATGGATGTTGCGTCATGGATTGGGACAAGCTCAGAATCTTTCATGCGGTTGCCGACGCGGGCAGCCTGACTCATGCGGGGGATGTGCTGCAACTGTCGCAATCGGCGGTCAGCCGTCAGATTCGCGCGCTGGAAGAGACGCTGGGGGCGATTCTGTTCCACCGCCATGCGCGGGGGCTGATTCTGACCGAGCAGGGCGAATTGCTGTTTGCGGCCACCAAGACCATGAACCAGACGCTCGATTCCGCCTCGGCGCGGATTCGCGACACCGAAGACGAGGTGCATGGCGAATTGCGCGTCACCACCACGACCGGCTTTGGCACGCTGTTTCTGGCCCCGCGCCTGCCGTCGCTCTATGCGCAATATCCCGATCTGAAGATCGATCTGATGCTGGAGGAGCGCGTGCTGGACCTGCCCATGCGCGAGGCCGATGTCGCCATCCGCATGAAGGAACCCAGTCAGGCTGATCTGATTCGCAAGCGGTTGATGACCGTGAACATGCGGCTTTATGCATCGGCAGAGTATCTGCGCGCGAACGGACAGCCGCGGACAATTGCCGATCTGTGCGATTTCAGGCTGATCTCGCAGAATATCACCTCGGCGCAGGTCAGCGTGGGGACGGAGTTGATTCAGCGGCTGACGGCGCAACCTTTGCGGTCCAGCTTTACGGTCAACAACTACTTTGGCGTATTGCAGGCGGTTATCAACCATCTGGGCGTCGGGGTGCTGCCGGATTATGTCAGCGAGGATTTCCCCGAACTGGTCCATGTGCTGCCCGAAGTGGCCAGTGGTGATATTCCGGTCTTTCTGGCCTTTCCCGAAGAACTGCGCCATTCACGCCGGATCGGCGCCTTCCGCGATTTCGTCGTCGAGGAGATTGTCGCCTACCGACGCGCGCGTCAGTTGTAGGGAATTCGCAGCGCTCTCTCTATGAGGCATGATTGCAACGCATAGCGGCAATGTCGCGGGTGCAATATAATTTAACTTGCGTAATGCATGAGCAATCCCATATTTGAGACAAGACACGGACATGTTTGTTTGTGTCTTTACCTCCCTGTTGGACTTTGGCCGAGCATCACGCTCGGCCTTTTTTTTCACATATCCGCGGCGGTCTGCCAGTGTTGCGCCGCATCGCGGCAAGCCCGTGGGCGGTGATGCGTGTTTCGCCAGCATGGCGCCCACGCCTTGGGCGGGTTGAGAACCGGGCTGTGGGCGGGCGCATGGCGAAACGGGGCCGCAGAGCGGGGGTGTTGCCGGCCAGTGGTGATCGCGCCGCACCAATGGGACCTTTTGCTTGGTCCCGCTTTGGCATAAACACCGCCCCAGTTGCCGCTGACTGCCGAGGACATGCTCATGACCGACCCCGCCCTGACCGATGAGGTAATTGCCGCGCATGGCCTGACCCCGGATGAGTATGCGCGCATCCTCGACATTATTGGTCGCACGCCAAGCTATACCGAGCTTGGCATTTTCTCGGCCATGTGGAACGAGCATTGTTCCTACAAATCCTCGAAGAAATGGCTGCGCACCCTGCCGACGACTGGGCCGCAGGTCATTTGTGGCCCCGGCGAGAATGCAGGCGTGGTGGATATCGGCGACGGGCAGGCTGTCATCTTCAAGATGGAGAGCCATAACCACCCCAGCTATATCGAGCCCTATCA
>SKRW01000206.1 GCA_007118295.1 Paracoccaceae bacterium
AAAACTTCCCGCCAGAACGGCGCGTTGCCAAGTCTGCTATTCACGCATGGTGGCACGCCCACTATAAGCGGAAATAACAAACCGATCCGGGGTAGGCTCCGGACCCCCGCCCACTTCCGGTATCAAAGCCCCTGAAATGACCGGGTTAAACGTTGTGAAAGCACACATCGGGGACCATTCCCACCTCCTTGACAGTGCAATACAGGCGCTATTTCAAGCGAATGTCCGGAGTGATTTCTTCTAATGCCAGAAATACACTGCGCAGCGCGCTGACGCTGCGAGCGCCTGCCATATGCCTTGCGGTGTTTGCCGTCATCGGCACTTTTGCAGTCGCTGTGCTGGTCATCATGCTTGTGGGGTGGGACGTTGCCGCATTGGCAACTGTGCTGGCCGTGTATCTGACCGGCGCAATGCTGGCCGTGGTCAATATGCAGCGCCGCTACCCGCACAGGGCCGTCGGGCTGTGCAACATGGTGACGTTGCTGCGCTTCATGCTGGTTGCGACATTGTGCGCGCCGCTGCTGGGCACTGCAGAACCATGGTTCGCACTGGCGATGGCGGCAATCGTTCTGGCGCTTGATGGTCTGGACGGATGGCTCGCGCGCTGGCAGGGCGTTGTCTCGACATACGGAGCGCGCTTCGACATGGAGGTCGATTCTGCTTTTGCCCTGATCCTTGCACTGAATGTCTGGGCCTATGGGAACACGGGGGCCATCGTGTTGTTGCTTGGCCTGCCGAGATATGCGTTTGTGGTTGCCACATGGGTCTGGCCATGGCTGGGCCGACCGGTCCCGGACCGGTTCTCGCGCAAACTGGCATGTGTCCTGCAGATTGTTGCATTGATTGCCTTGCTCGCGCCCCCCGTGGCAGAAGTTGCCGCACTCCCGGTTCTGACAGCGGCGATCACCATACTCGTTTTCTCATTCGGGCATGACATCATCTGGCTGCACCGTCAGAAACGCAGTTCCTGAAAATGGCCTTGGCATTGCAGCCGCTACGCGCCCTCCACGCGAACAGGACCAGCGTTCAGACTCCACCGCCAGCGGCGCGGGTCCAGCGATACAGCCAGACCGGCGTCATGGGTGCGCCTGCACTGTCGCGCAGGCTCAGGCGCAATTCGGCGCTGTCCGAGCCGGGTTCGGGTGTCAGGACAAAGCTGACCCGCAGCTTTCCCGGTACATCCTCCAGCGGGTAAACCGCCACACCAGAGATTTCCACACCCGAAACAGGGCCAATATCGACCACAAGTCCCTCGGGCGCTGGGGTGCCGTCTGCCTGACCTATGAAATCCAGAACAAACAGCCGCCCCTCTCGGGCATTGGGTTCCACGCCAGAGGCAATCTGCGCCGGGGTCAACGGATAGGCCCGCATCGGCAGTTCGGCAGCGCCGGGGGCCATCCAGTCCAGGTCATAGTCGAAACGATGCTCCCCCGGTGTCAGGGGGTTTGCGGGCCGCCAGAACGCCACGATATTGTCGGCAAACTCGTCCTTGGTGGGGATCTCCAGCAGCATGACCGCCCCGGCGCCCCAGTCACCCAGTGGCCGCACCCAAGCGGAAGGACGCCGGTGATACGCCCCTTCGGCGTCACGAAAACTGATGAAATCAGTCGGCGTCTGCACCAGCCCGAACCCGCGTGGCGCGTCGTCCTGAAAGGCTGACATCTGCAATGTTGCCGGATTGGCCAGCGGACGCCACAGCCGCTCGCCAGCGCCATTGTCGATGACCAGCACATCACTGTCATGCACAGCGGGGCGGAAATCATCGACACGCGCCGGGCCGGCGTCGTTGTGCTGAAACATCGAGGTCAGCGGCGCAATCCCGACATCTGCCAGAACTTCGCGCGGGAAAAGATGCAGCGCGCAGCGCATCCGTGTCGTGGTCCCCGGTGTCAGTGTGGCGATCAGGGCGGCCGCAGCGCGCGGGCTGTCGATCAGGCACCCGAAATGCAGGGCCTGGCCCGCGTCGAACACGCGGATTTCCTGCGTGACAGGGAACTCTTCCGGCGCAGGTCCACCAGTGCCGAGCGACAGCGCGCGTGCTGACAGACCATAGACCGTGTCCCGTGCCAGCGCCCGGAAATAGCTTGCGCCTTGCAGCACCAGCACCTCGTCCCATCGGTCGGGCTCGTTCAGCCGGGTCTGAAAGCGCACACCCGAAAAGCCCATGCCTGTCATGTCGGGCGACGCATCAGACTCTGCGATCAGTGCCGCGTCGTAGTCGAACAGATCGGGCGAAAACGCGGTCGCGTGGCCCGGCAGTGAAACCTGAACCGGATCGGTGAACAGCCAGCCCGGTGGCAGAAGGTCAGCGCGGAAATGCGATCCAACGCGCAAGCCTGCCGCGCGGCCCTGTCGGGGGCGCACAGCGCGATAGCTGTCATAATCCAGTTCGTCGAATGGCGGGGCCAGTGCGCGCGCAAGGGGGGCAAAGGGCCGTGCGGCGCGGTGTCTTGCGGCCTCGACCATCGCTTCGGGCGTGTGGGAACCGGTTTCGGCATGCGCGACGCGCGGCAGGGGGGCGATGCTGGCCAGCGCCGCCAACAGTGTTGCGCGACGGGTCAGCATGCGACTGCCTTTGCCAGTCCATCCTCCGGGGCGGCTTGTGCACAGTCCGGGTTGCGTAGCACCATCAGAGTATAGCGCATCAGACCGTCTCGATAACTCTGGGTCAGTGCGTTGCCGCCGATCATGTTTCCGAATAACGGCACATGCGCCAGCCCTGCCCGGTTTGCAACTGGCCCCGCCAGCCGCAATGCGTGGTCCCGCCAGCGGTTCAGGCGCAGCAAGCCGGTCAGGTCCCGTGCCTCGATCACCTCGAACCCCAGCCCCTGTGCCTGAACGGCCAGCCCCGTGCGATCCGGCACATGGCCCAGACGCCAGCCCTTGCGAAACTGCGCGACCCGATGTGCCTGCGACGGTCTCAGCGACGCTTCGGGGCGGGCCAGCATGTCATCGACCAGAACCATGACACCACCTGGCGCGAGTCGGCGCCTCGCGGCCTTCAGGAAGGCCAGCGCATCGGGGGCATGCACATGCGATTCCACGGCGATGACCAGATCGGCGCGCGGCAGGGTCATCGGCAGCATGAAATCCGAGCGCAGGAACTGGCAGCGTGCGGCCATTCCCTGCGCCTCGGCATGGCCTTGCGCCAGACGCACCTGCTCTGCGCTGATGGTGACACCGGTCAGGGTCGCCTTGGGCCAAAGGCGTCCAAGATGAAACAACGTGCCGCCCACACCGCAGCCAAGATCAACCACGCGGAGGGGCGGTCGGCCCAGTGCTGCCTCGGCCTCGCGGGCGGCAAGGTCGTTGACATGGGCCGCGGCCGCAGCGCTGCTGCTGACCCCGTCCGCCCAGAGGGGGCGATGAATCGCCAGCGCCGCGCCCGACCCGCCGACAGCCAGAAAGCGCCGCGTGGACTGGTCGTAATACTGTGCCACGGCATTGCCCGCGCCGGGCGCATCGAACCAGCGCCATAGCAATGGGGCCACAAGCAGCGGTAATGCGACAGGCAGCACCAGAACTCCGGCCAGTGCGGCAAAGGCAGGTCCGGCGATCACCATCTGCGGCAGCGCGACAGCCAACACGATGGCCAGTCCGCCCAGTGCTTCGGCCCGGCCCTGCGCGCGATCACTTGCAAGGGGTTGACCAGAAGGCACCCAGCCCGAATTTTGCCCCGCCAGAACCGCCGCGACAAAAGTGCTGCGCCGGAACATGCCAAGGGGCGCATAGAGCGTTGTCAGGCTCAATTCGGCCCACAGCGCCCGCAACAGAACCTTTCGCCGCGCGGGCCGGGCAAGTGCCGCAGGGCGCGCGAACATCCCCGCCAGTTTCGGCACCAGCAACAGCGCGATCACGCCCAGCAAGGGCCAGATCACACCTGAACCCGCATGCACTGCGCCAGACCCGATCAGCAGCACGAGAAACAGCCAGATTGGCGCTTGCAGATAGGACAATATGCCTGCCGCCAGATGCAGGCGGCTGGTCGGATGCAGTCCCGCCGCGCCCAGAAGCCGCAAATGCTGCAGATTGCCCTGCGCCCAGCGCCGGTCACGGCGCAAATGGGCACCAAGTGTTTCGGGCGCATCCTCGAACGAGCCTCTGCTGTCGGGGCAGATTTCAACATGCCAGCCATTGCGGCGTAGAAAGGCGGCCTCGATGAAATCGTGGCTCAGAACCGGCCCGCCGAATGGCGCGCGACCGGGCAGGGGTGGCAAGGGTGAGATTTCGGCAAAGGCGCGGGTCCGGATCAGCGCGTTATGGCCCCAGAAATTGCCGGTATCGCCGCTACTCAGCGCGAGTCCCCGCGCAAAGACCGGCCCGGAAAGTCGCGAAGACAGGCGCTGCATCTTGCCAAACCGGCTTTGCGCCGGGCGCAGGCGGATTGCGGCCTGCATCAGCGCAAGGCGTGGATTGGCGGCCATCCTCTGCCGCATTCCTTTCAGGCGTTCGGCACAAAAGCCACTGTCGGCATCCAGCACCAGAAACGTCTGGTACTTTGCGCCATACATCTCCAGCCAATCGTGCAGATTGCCGGGCTTGCGCCCGTCAGGGTGCGGGCGATTGCGGTAGGTTATCTGCCCCAGAACGCCCGAGAGCGCCTGCAATTCACGCTCTCTGGCCATGCTGTCCTGTGTGTCAGACAACACGAACACGTCACAATCCCCGCCCTGCCCAGAGTGCCGCAGCCCGTCAAGCATGGCACTCAGGCGCTGCGCCAGAGGGCCCGGTTCCTCGCCGCAGACCAGCCAGAGGACGGCGCAGCGCCCCGCGCTGGTTGGTGCCACGGCTGCACTTGGACGCAAAGGAAAGAGGCCGGCCAGCGCTGTCACGGCGGCGGCAGCAAGCATCATGGTTGTCAGGGCAAACAGGCCAAGCACCAGCACCGCCAGCGCCGGATGCGTGCGCTCAAGTGACAACCCATGTGCCAGAAGTGCGGTGAGCAGCGCTGTCACTGCCCCCGATGCCAGCAACACCAGAACCATGCCAGAGCGCGCGGCGCGGATCATCGGCCAACCGGGGGCCAGATGTGGGAAAAGACACCATCGCGCGCGACCAGATGTTTCAGCCCGGCGCCAATATGCAACAAGATGAGTGCTGCCAGCGGGAAACGTGCCGTGCCGTGGATGCGCTGCGCTGTCTCTGCCAGCGCTTCGGAACGGGGCACCATTGCAGGCATGCCCAATGCGTCCAGCATCTCGACCGGGAACCCCCCGGCGCGGACCCGGACGTAGCCGCTGACAGCCATGACGAGCAGCAACGCGTACAGTGTCGCCTGCACCCCTTTTGCAATGCGCTGTTGCCAATGCGGGATCGTGGCGGGCAGGGCGGGCGACGGCGTCCCCAGACGCCACGCAATACGCAGGACGACCAGCAGGAACAAGATCACGCCGCCGTTCTTGTGCAGGATAAACAGCAGGTCTTGCGTCGGGCGAGCCAGCCCTTCCTGAAGCATGATCACGCCGATGGGCATCGTGGCCAGCACCATCACGGCGACAACCCAATGCAGAGAGCGCGTAACGGCGGAGTATTTCTGCGGTGTGTGCATCGTTCAGACTAGCCTTGCCGCTGCTGTCACCCGATAAATGATAGTGCTGTTGCGCAGATAGCAAGTCATGTTGTACTCCGACCGCAGTTTTCGCTGTTTTTGTGACGCGCATGTGATTGACTGGCGTATGTCCGCTCTAGGTGAATACCGATGTTCACATCCCATTGCCCCGCCACGTCCGAGCGTCCCGTATGACGACACCGACTGATGTATTGCAGCCGCATGCGTGCCCACGACCGGGCATGCGGGACACGGTCAAGGCCATTTGTCCTGTCGCCCGCATGCCGCGTTGCGCGCAGGATACTGCCGCATGACCCGGCTGATCCTTGCCTCGCTTCTGCTGTATCTGGTGCTGATCCAGCCCAATCACCCGGCAGCGATGACCTGGGGGGCGTTGCTGGTCTTTCCGCTGGAATTGCCCGTCATCATCGCGGCTTTGGTGCTGGCCGGGCCCCGCTGGCCGGGTGTTGCCCTGCGCCTCGCCCTTGTCACGACCCTGACGGCCATAGCGCTGTTGAAACTGGCCGATTTCGCGACCTTCATCGCGTTCAATCGTGGCTTCAACCTGTTGGTGGACCTGAACCTCGTGCATGCGGGCTGGGTCTTGTTGCAAGGCAGTATCGGGGTGCCGCTTGCCGTTGCCGCCATGACCGGAGCCGTCATTGTGGTGGGTCTGATGGCATATGGACTTTGGTGGGCGACAGGGGTCTGGGCCGCGTTTGCGCCCGCACCCGCCATGCGCTGGCTGGCGGCGTTGGCGCTGCTGCCTTTTGCCGCTGTGGCCGTGGCCGAGATCGGACAGGCGCGGCGCGCGTGGTTTTTGCCACCGATGCTGTCGCAGGCCATTCCGGGCGCTGCGTTCACGGCGCGCGTAGGGCTGGAACGCGTGGTGCAGTTTCAGGACACCCGCGCGGATCTGCAGCGCTTCCGCAGGGCTGCCCGCGAGGATGCCATGCTGGGCGCTGGTCCGTTCTTCGGCAGGCTCGACGGGCGCGACCTGATCCTGATCTATGTCGAATCCTATGGTCGCTCCAGCTTCGAGAACCCGCTCTATATCGACACGCACACGGGGACCCTGAACGACATCCAAGACGATCTTGCAGCGCGAGGTCTGGCCATGCGGTCAGGCTGGGCGACCGCACCCATGGTCGGAGGGCAAAGCTGGCTGGCGCATGGCAGCGTGGCCTCGGGCATGTGGCTGGATAGTCAGGGCCGCTACCGCGCGATGATCGCAAGCCCACGCCGCACGCTGTTCCATTATGCGCAAGACGCCGGGTTACGCACTGTCGCGATCAAACCCGCGCATGTCTTTCCATGGCCCGAGGGCGATTTCTTCGGCTTTGACGCCATCTACAATGCCCCGGATCTGGGCTACCGGGGCGAGAGGTTCAATTGGGTAACGATGCCCGACCAGTTCACGCTGCACGCGCTTGACCGGTTGGAACGCAACCGCCCCGACGGCCCGGCCCTGTTCGCGCAAGTGGCGCTTGTGTCATCGCATGCGCCCTGGGTGCCCATTCCTGAACTTGTCGATTGGGACGACATCGGGGATGGTACGATCTTTAACCAATGGGCCTTGTCGGGTGACCCGCCCGAAGTGGTCTGGCGCGACCATGACCGTGTGCGCGACCAGTTCCGGCTGGCAGTGGATTACAGCCTGCAAACGGTCGGCGCGTGGGCTGCGCGACATGCCGATGATCCCCCACTGATGATCGTGCTGGGCGATCATGAACCCGCACGGTTCGTATCGGGCGTGAACGGGTTTGATGTGCCGGTCCATGTCATCGGCCCGCCGGATCTGGTCGCGGTATTCACGGCACTTGGCTGGCAAGAGGGGATGATCCCTGACACCGCGACGCCAGCCTTGCGAATGGACAAGTTGCGCGACCTGTTCCTGACGACCCTGAGCACCGACGCGCCATGAGCAGGGCCATGAGCAGGGCGTTGCGTATGGCTGCCACCCTTGGCGCGCTCGGGCTGGTCCTGTGGCTGGTCGCCCCACAAGACGTGATGGCGGCGCTCAAGGCGCTGCATCCCGGCTTGCTTGCCGTCGCCACAGCCTTTCTGGTGTTGCAAATCTGGCTTTCTGCCTTGCGCTGGAAGGTGACGGCACAAGCACTGGGGCTGGACCTGCCGGCCCGGTGGTCCGTGCAGGAATACGGCCTGTCGGTTGCGGCGAATACCTTTCTGCCGGGCGGGGTGCTGGGAGATTTGGCGCGCATCCTGCGCACGCGGCACTTCGGCTGGGGAAATGCGACAGCATCGGTGCTGATCGAGCGTCTGGCCGGACAGATCGCGTTGGGGGTCGTGGCGGTCGGCGCTGTGGCTGTGTGGCTGGGTGCGCTGCATGCGGTGTTTGCGATCGGTGTGGCCGGTATCGTTCTGGCGGTCCTTGGGCGCAGCTTTCCAAAAGGCGCGCGCCTGCTCTGGCAGGCATGGACCCCGCGCGCGATCTGGCCACGTCAGGCGACGCTGTCAATGCTGATCCTGATCTGCAATCTGCTGGGCTTCTGGGCGGCGGCACTGTCTGTCGGGGTCGCGCTGGGGCCGGAGGCGGCGCTGGTGGTCATTCCGCTGACTCTGCTGAGTATGCTGGTCCCGCTGACGATCAACGGCTGGGGCATCCGCGAGGGCGTGGCGGCAGCCCTCTGGCCCCTGTATGGCGTGGCCACGGCGCAGGCCGTCGCGGCAAGCCTTGCCTTTGGGCTGGCCTGCATGGCGGCGGCGCTGCTGGGCCTGTTGCCATGGCTGCTGCGCAGGTCGGGGCATGCTTCATCGGTTCCGTCCCCGCTGGCCAGCGAAAAGGCCCCGCCACCGCCCTGACGCATGACCCCCGGCGCGGACCAGAGTTTGGTCAGCGCCGGTTTTGGCCTTGTTTCCACACCGCGCCCTGCCCAGTGTCGCGTCTGACCTGGCCGATCTGGACGCGGCAATGGGGACATCCGGAATGACCGTGCCAATGGGCCGCTTGCTCAGACATCTTGCACGCGACTGGCTGCTGCTGGCGCTTCTGGTGCTGTTCCCGCTGATTCTGACCTTTGCCCCCACACCTGCCACGGAACTGCACGCGCTGGTGGACTGGAAAACAATCGCGGCACTGGCCGGGTTGATGGTGCTCAGCCGTGGGCTGGAAGTGTCGGGGGCGATCGACCGTGCGGGGCGCCGGGTGCTGGGGCGTCTGCGCGGTTTGCGTGGGCTTGCGGTCGCACTGGTGCTGTTCGCCGCAATCCTTTCGGCCATCGTGACCTATGATGTGGCCCTGTTCGTGACCGTGCCGCTGACCCTTGGGCTGGCGCGAGTGGTCAGCCTGCCTGTCGGGCGGTTGGTGATCTTTCAGGCGCTGGCCGTGAATGCAGGCTCGGCATTGTCGCCTGTGGGCAACCCGCAGAACCTGTTTCTGTGGCAGACATCTGGTGCAGGGTTTATCGAGTTCACGCGTGCCATGTGGCCGCTTGCCTCTGTGATGCTGGCGCTGGTGCTGGTCCTTGTTCCGCTGGGTTTCCGAAGGCAGCCGCTGGTGCTGCCGGAAACACCTAGCCCCTTGCCGATGCAGCGCGGCCTGATGGTGCTGTCGCTGCTGTGCTATCCGGTGTTTCTGGGCGCGGTGAATGCGGGCTTTGCCGTGGCGGGGGCAGGGGCCATCATCGCGGTCTATGCGCTGGCCTTTGGTCGTGTGCTACGCGGGGTGGATTGGGCGCTGTTGCTGGTTTTCGTGCTGATGTTCATCAATCTGGGGCTGCTGGGGCAGATCCCCGGTATTGCGGCGCTGGTCACGGGATGGCTGCACGGGCCGGATACCGTCTTTGCACTTGGGGCTGGCCTGTCGCAGGTCATGTCCAATGTGCCCGCAGCCATTTTCCTTGCGCCCTTTGCCGACGATTGGCGCGCACTGGCATGGGGAGTGAACGCTGGCGGCTTTGGGCTGGCGATTGGCTCACTGGCCAATCTGATTGCGTTGCGCCTTGCACCAGCGCCCGGCTTGTGGCGCGACTTTCACCTGTGGTCGCTGCCCATGCTTGGGCTGAGCCTTGGGGCTGGTGCTGTTTTGCTGCGCTTTTGATCGGTAAATGGTCTGTTCTTGCGGCATTCCGCGCATTTTGACCCACTGCCCTTGATTGTCGGTCCGGGTCTGGGGCAAGAGCGGATCGCGGCATGTCCCCAATCCGGCAACCGGGCAATAAACGGTCGCGCGAAAGCAGTGCTCTGACAACAGGAAAATACGTGAGTTATCTCGAAGCGATCATTCTGGGCCTTGTCCAGGGCGTCTTCATGTTTGTTCCGGTCAGTTCTACGGCGCATCTGGTTGTGACGCAGCACCTGATGATTGCGCAGGGATCGAACATGCCCGCGCCCGAAAGCCCGGCCATGATTCTGTTTGATCTTGTGGTGCATGTTGGCACCCTGGTCTCCATCGCCATCGTGTTCTGGAAGAGCCTGTCCGCACTGGTACGCGCGACAGTGACCGAGACAACCAGTCGTTTGCGCGTGCAGGGGCAGGGAATGGGGGCGTTCACAAGGCTGTTTCTGATGGGGATGCTGACGGTTCTGGTCACAGGCGTACTGGGCCTGCTGTTCAAGCGCACGTTCGAGCTGGTGTTTTCTGCGCCGCAGGTTCTGGTCGTCACCCTGTCGCTGACCGCCCTGCTGTTGTTTCTGACCGACCGTTTGCCAAAGCGCCCGCTGGGGATCAAAAGCCTTGGGCCGCGGATTGCGATTGTGATCGGGGTGGCGCAGGCGCTGGCGCTTATTCCCGGTATCAGCCGCAGCGGGATCACTATCATTTCCGGGCTGTTTTCCGGGCTGAAGCGGCGTTGGGCGGCGGAATACAGCTTTCTGGTGGCGATCCCGACCATTCTGGCCGCCAGCCTGTTGCAAAGCGTCGAGGTCATGCGCGGCGCGGGGTTGGACGGGGTCGGTCCGGGGCCAATGCTGGTGGGGTTTGTGGTCGCGGCGATTTCGGGCACTGTGGCGCTGAAACTGGTGTTGGCACTGCTCTACAAGGCGCAGTTGAAAGTGTTTTCGGTGTATCTGGTGGCACTTGCCGCCGCCATAGGTTTCGGTGTGCTTGACGGGATCATCTGACCGGTCCGGCACTTTTTTGGCCCGCATGAGTGTTGACTCCAAAGACCACCGTGGCTAGTTCACGCGTGCTGACGCAAGCGCAGCCTTTTTCGTGTATCAACCAGAGAGACCCATGGACAGTTGCTCTAGTAGCGGTCTGGCCTCTGTGTTTTGCAATATGCTGCGCAGTCGCCAGACCTCCCGGATAAATTCAGACCACCCGGCCTGTCTGCGGCTTTGGGGCGCGCGTATGTAACGCGGCCCTTGTGCTTCCAGACCGGCGCGGCTGGACGGAGGCACAACAATGACCTTTCACTTCGCTCACATGGCCCCGCCCGGCGCAGCACCATGCCGCGCCCTTTCTTGCAACATCCCGGCAGGCAAGCCCCTGTATGGCTGGCGCATTGCCCGCGCCCTTTTGTCCACGCGCGTAGTGCGGCACGCGGGCTGAGGCCCGCGCACCGACTGCCACAAGCGACAGGAGGGCCGCGCCATGCGTCTGTTAATCGCAGCGGGGCGGCATCTGGAGGATGCAGCCCTGATCCGCCGCGCGCTTATGCGCGCACATGCCATCCGGCCCATCACGGTTGTCATTCATGGCAGCAGTGGCCGGCTTGGCACCATCACCGAGGAATGGGCGCGCGCACAGCATCTGCATGTCGTGCGCTATCCTGCCAACTGGCGCGCTTTTGGCAAGCGTGCCGGGCTGATCCGCAATGCCTTCATGCTGGAAGATGCGCGCCCGGATATGGTTCTGGCGCTGCCGGGTGGCAGTGACACGCGCGACTTGATCGCCCGCGCGCACAGCGCGCGTGTGCCGGTCATTGGCACCGAAGGCACAGCTCTCAGACCCGATGCGCAAGACGAACCAGAGCCTGAACCGGCCCTGACCTGCGCTGACTGAGCAACATACACTTTCGGACAAGGAAACTCCCCATGAATACGACAACACTCGACACATTGCGTGCGACCACCCCCGACCGCCCGGCGCGCGACCCGATTTCCGAACGCATCCGCGACGCCTTTGTCTATGTCACCGAAGGCGCAAAGGTGGCCGAGGCCATCGACGCGGTGCGCCGCTCGCGCGTGCCCGCCGGGCAAGCCGCTTGCGTTTTCGTGATCGACGCGCAGGGCCACTACAAGGGCTTTGCACGGCTGTCGGTCCTGCTGCGGGCGGATGCCGAAAGCACTGTCAATGCCTATATCGACGGGGCGGATCTGGCCGCGCCGCATGACATGGAGCAGGAAGCCGCCGCACGGCGTCTGCAACTGAAAGACGTGCCGCTTTTGGCAGTCGTGAATGCCAGATCTGTGATGATCGGCGTGCTGACCTTTGATGACGCTATGGATATTCTGGAACAGGAAACCACCGATGACATCATGTTCAAGGCTGGTGTGGGCGATGTGTTCAACACCGATGATCATATCCGGTCCGAGAGGCTGACACAGGGGCCGATCTGGTACACAGTGCGGGTGCGCATCCTGTTTTTGATGGTCACGCTGGCCGGTGGTCTGATCGTCGGCGGTCTGATCGACAGTTTCGAGGATGTTCTGGGCGCGGTCATTGCGCTGGCGATCTTCATTCCGCTGGTGATGGATATGGGCGGCAATGTCGGCACGCAATCCTCGACCATCTTCGCGCGGGGTTTTGCGCTGGGGCATGTCACCATGCAGGATTTCTGGCGCAAGAGCTTTGCACGCGAAGCCGCGGTCGGTCTGGTGATGGCCGTGGGCATCGCGCTGGTCGCGGGTACAGTGGCCTATTTCTGGCAAGGGCTGCCCAATGACATCCCGCAGCTTGGGGTTGTTGTGGGTGTCGCGCTGTTCACATCGGTGTTCACCGCCGCCTGTCTGGGCTTTCTGATGCCTTATGTTATGGTCAAGATGGGCATTGACCACGCACCGGGCGCGGACCCGTTCATCACCACGATCAAGGATTTCACAGGCCTTCTGGTGTATTTCCTGATGGCGTCCTGGCTGATCGGGGTCGATTTCGACAGCGAGGATACGGCGATGCTGCAAGACGCACCTGCCCCAGTTGTTGCGTTCTTGACTGAGGGTGCTGATTGAGATCGGCCAGTGTCTGTCCGGGCCGCCCGATTGCCGGGCGACCCGGATGGAATAGGTTATGCGTCACAGGTCAAACGAAAGGAACCGCCATGAAAGACACCGTTCTGCACCGCGCAGGCCGCGCCGTGCTTAGCCTGCACCGCAACGGCCTGCTGATCCCCGCTGCCGGGCTGGCCGCGATGGGCGTGTCGGCCTATGCCATGACCGCAGTTGCCCATGCCTTCCCGGAGGTGGCATTACTTCCCGATGGTGTGGCGCAGTGCAACCCGTTCGAAGGCGATTTTGGCTGCGGGCACGGCTTTGGCTGCGCCTGCCACATGCTGCCTTTACCTGAAACGCCCGTGTGACGCGCTTGCGCGCACGCTGGCAGAGTTTCGCAGCGAAGAAGCCGCACGCTGTCTGGCCTTGTTGCCAGCCGGGGCGCAAATCGCGATTGTGACGCGACTGGACCGCGACACCCGCGCCCGGCTGGTGCACGAGTGCGCGGATTGGGTCGGGGTTGCCCCGATCTTGCGCAAGACCCCGCGCCAAAGGCAATATATGGGTCAGATGACGCCACTGGGTCGTCTTCAGGAGTGTCGGATATGACAGACCCCACAGCGCAGCAAGACGCCCATGCCCTGCGCGACAAGCGCCGTGCCGCATGGGCCGGAGTGTTGCTGAATGCACCTCTGGCAGGGGGCAAGATCATTGCCGGGCTGGTCACACAAAGTCAGGCGCTGGTGGCAGATGGGGTGCATTCGCTGTCGGATCTGGCATCGGACGCAGCAGTTCTCTGGGCGCTGGGCCATTCGCACCGCCCACCCGACGCAGAACACCCGTTCGGCCATGGCCGGTTTGAAACGCTGGCGACTCTGGCGATTGCAGCGATGCTGGTGTTTGCAGCCCTCGGTATCCTGATTGATGCGGGTTTGCGCCTGCTTGACCCGCCCGACACTGCGCCGGGGGTGCTGGCGCTGTGGGTTGCGGGCCTGTCCATTGCCCTGAAAGAAGCACTGTATCATTACACCAAGGCGGTGGCACGCCGGACAGGCTCTGCCATGATGGCGGCGAATGCGTGGCATCACCGTTCGGATGCGGCCTCTTCGGTGGTGGCGCTGGTCGGTATTGGCGCGGCCATGATGGGTTGGCCATGGGCTGATGCGCTCGGCGCTGCGATCATTGCGCTGATGCTGGGGCGCGTGGCATGGGTCTATGGTCGCCCTGCGATCCGCGAACTGGTGGACACCGCCCCTTCCGAGGAGATGGCAGGGGCAATCACGCGCGCCCTGATGGACACACCGGGCGTGCGCGACGCGCATGACCTGCGGTTGCGCCGCATGGGTGGCAAGGTGCAGGCCGATGCGCATATCGCGCTAGACCCGGCCATGACCCTGTCCGAGGCGCATCGCCTATGCGAAGCCGCCCGCGCGTCGGTACTGGAACAGGTGCCGGACATGGCCGAGATCATCATCCACCCCGAACCCGACGGCCATGCCGATGGTCCTGCCGCCCATGACGCGGCCCTGCGCCCGCAATTACAGGCACAGGTCCGCGAGTGCCTGGACGGGATCGTGCCAGCAGGTGCGATCCGCCATTTGCGGCTTGATTATCGCGATGAGGGCGTGATTGCCGTGGTCGAACTGAATGAAACCCCGATTGACGGTGCGCAGACCCGCATCTCCCTCCGCCTGCGCCAGAGCAAGGGCGATCTGGCCGAGATACGGCTGCTCTGGGCACCTGTGTCATGACCTTGTCACATGGCATCGCCATCTGTGGCCTGTATCCGAAAGCATGCCCATGCCCGACCCGCGTGTCGGCACAGACCGTCGGGCGACTGAGTCTGGAGCCGGCGGTCACTGCGGCGCGCTGGACGATCCCGGAATCGGGCTATACCTGACAGGGCGTTTCCAAATTCCTGCCGCATTCTTGCGTTACCGGGTCCAAAGGATTTGAGGTAACGCATGACCGATTTCTCTGCAAACGACTCGCCGCTGCGCGGGCTTGCTTCGTGGCTTGGCATGGGCGCACGTGGCTACAAGCTGTTTGTGGCCATCGGTTCGCTGATCACGACGATCGTGCTGACCGTCGGCAAACTGATTGTGGGCGTGTTGTCCGGGTCACTGGCGTTGGTTGCCGATGCGATGCAGGGCCTGATCGACATCATCGTAACGGGGGTTACGGTGATGGTTGTCGGGCAGTCTGATCGCGGGGCAGACCCGGCCTGGACTTGCGGGCGTGAAAAGCTGGAAGCCTTTGCCGCGCTGGCAGAGGCCGTGCTTCTGGGCATCGTTGCGGTCTTTATCTGGCATCTGGCCGGACTGAAACTGGTTCATGGCACGCCACCCATACAGATTGAGGCTTGGTATCTGGGTGCAGTCGCCGTCGCGGCCGGTGCCGATTTCATACGTCATCTCGTGGTAAAGCGCGCGGCGCGCGCCACCGGCAGCATGGCGCTGGAAGCCAACGCTGCGCATTTCCTGACCGACTCGCTCGGGACAGTTCTGGTGACGCTGGGCCTGTTGGGGGTGTGGTATGGCATGCCTGTCGCCGATACGCTTGCGGCCATCGGCGTGGCCGGGCTTCTGAGCTATACATCCTTCATGATCGGGCGTCGGGCGCTGGGCATGTTGCTGGACCGTGTTGATCCCGCGATGTCGCTGGCCGTTCTGGAGGCCATCGAGGATGTGGAGGGCATCTCCGCAATCCACAGCCTGCGTATTCGCAGACTGCCCCAGCGCCATGTGGTCGATCTGGTCGCCGAAGCGGAGATGTACAGCCTGCACGATCTCGCAAGGCTTGAAGCTGTCCTGCGCGACCGGATCACGCCGATTCTGGACGAAATCGACCTGTGCGCAGCACTTCGACCTGACCACAGAACGCTGGCAATGCAAGCATAACGCAGCAGCCTGCGCAGCGGTCAGGCTGATGGTGTCGCGCCCGGATATCAGCTCATCTGGACAATGACGCAACGACGTGATTAGCGTGACGGACCCTTTGTCATGGGCCAGACCTGCATGCGCCGTTTCGTCTGCTTCGTCATCATCCTCGTTACATTGAGCGGAGTGTCGCAGGCCCATCTGCGCGCGTCCGATGCGCTGGCTCAGACAAAGACACCTCTGCTTCCGGTCACGGTGCTTTTGTCCGAGTTTCCGGAACGCGATGGCATTCGGGGCAAGGATAGATCGGCCACTGGTGCAGAACTGGAGCTATGTGCTGTTGCACTGGGCGGCCCCGCGCAACCTCGTCTTGCGCGCGCAGTCAATTGCGCATTCATTGACGCCATCCCAACCCGCGCCGTAGCCGACTACGCAGCACGCGCCCCACCGGGCTTTGCATGACACAGGCATTCTGCCTGCGCATCAAGCATCAAGGGTAGTGTCATCATAAAGGAGAACGCAGATGGATACTCTGCGTCTATGGGCCGTGCTGGGGTTTTTCGTGGGAACTGCGCTTTATACGGTCGCAGTCATGATCCTGCAACCAGTCTGATCCCGTCTTGCGAAACTGTCGCGGAGGGCCCCCGGACTTGAACCGGGCGCACGGCGCGGCGCTAACGGAAACGATGCCCCTCTGGCTTCTGTCAAGGTTTGCGCCGCGCCTGTCGTCGGCTGGTATCATCGCGATCGTGCCCGGCGGGACGACAGCAACAGGTTTGTTTCGGACGAGGTGACACCGTCCAGTGCGCGGATTCGGCTGAGCACCTTGTCCAGTTCGGCCAGCGATTGGGCCGACAACTCGACGATCAGGTCCCATCGGCCATTTGTGGAATGCACTGCCGTCACTTGTGCCAAGCCCGACAGGCGCGCCATGATCCGTTCGGCACCCCGTCCCTCAATCCCGATCAGCATCAGCCCGCGCACTGGCGCATCAGCCACATCCCCGCGCGTGATTGCTGTGAACCCCACGATCTCTCCCTGCTGCTGCAAACGCGCGAGACGGGCGCGTACTGTCGCTCGACTGACCCCAAGGCATTCTGCAAGGGCCATCACCGAAGCGCGCCCGTCGCGGCGCAATTCGGCGATCAATCTCTGATCAGTATTGTCCATATTGGTACTTCTACTTTTCAATACGGTCATGGTAGGCACCATTTTTGCAATCTGTCCAGTAGAGTTATTCCCGATTTGCGCGGCATCTTGCGGAAAATCAGGAGATGATCATGAATCCACCCACGCTGATAGGTGCCCCGCTTGATAGCGGACAGCGCCAGCCCGGTTGCCTTATGGGTCCGGCAGCTTACCGCGTTGCAGGGTTGCCCGGTATGCTGGCCGAACTTGGTGCCCCGGCGCTTGACCGGGGGGATCTGATGCTGACCGGGCACATGCCCGAGTGTGATGTGCCCAATCCTGCACTGGACCAGCTACCCGAAACGCTTGCGTGGACGGGCTTGATCCGCAGCGCGGTCGAAGCGGAACTGGCGGACGACCGGATGCCGATCGTGCTGGGCGGGGATCATGCTCTGGCGCTTGGCTCTGTCTCGGGTGCGGCGGCGCATGCGGCAGGGGTTGGGCGTCCCCTGTTCCTGCTCTGGCTGGATGCGCATAGCGATTTCCACACGCCACGCAGCACCATGTCGGGCAATCTGCACGGCACGCCAGTGGCTTATGCTGCAGGGCGGGACGGATTTGCGCCTTTTCCGCCATTTCCGGCACCAGTCCCCGCCGAGCGCATCTGCCTGTTTGGCATCCGGAGTGTCGATACGGCCGAGCATACTGCGCTGAAAGAGTGCAACATAGCCGTGAATGACATGCGCGTGCTGGATGAACAGGGCATCGCCGCACCGCTGCGCGCCTTTCTGGACCGGGTCCGCGCCGAAGCGGGTATGCTGCATGTCAGCCTTGATGTGGACTTTCTCGATCCGTCCATCGCCCCTGCTGTCGGCACGACTGTCCCCGGCGGCGCAACCTTTCGCGAAGCGCATCTGGTCTGCGAACTGATCCACGAGACCGGGCTGATGACATCGCTTGATCTGGTCGAACTGAACCCGTTTCTCGACGACAGGGGCCGCACCGCGCGGCTGATGGTCGATCTGGTCGGCAGTCTGATGGGCCGCAAGGTCTTTGATCGCCCGACGCGCAGTCCAATCTGAAGGAGTCTCTCATGTCATTGCCCTCTCGTCAGGCTCTGGTCCCGTTCGTCAGTGTCGATCACATGATGCAGCTTGTCCTGCATGTGGGCATCGAACGCATGATGGTCGAGTTGGCCGACGCCATCGAGGCCGATTTCCGGCGCTGGCCCGCATTCGACAAGACGCCCCGCGTCGCCAGCCATTCCGATATCGGCGTGATCGAACTGATGCCGACGTCGGACGGGGAGCAATACGGATTCAAGTATGTGAACGGGCATCCGGGTAACATGCAGCGCGGCTTGCAGACCGTGACGGCTTTCGGGGTGCTGGCCGATGTGGCTACAGGCTATCCGGTGTTGTTGTCGGAAATGACCTTCCTGACCGCGCTGCGCACTGCCGCAACCAGCGCCATGGCTGCAAAATGGCTGGCCCCGCGCGATGCGCGCGTGATGGCGATGATCGGCAATGGCGCGCAGGCCGAATTTCAGGCGCTTGC
>SKRW01000030.1 GCA_007118295.1 Paracoccaceae bacterium
TCTGGCGCTCCAGCACGACAGTTTCGATCCCTGCGCGGTTCAGCAGATGCGACAGCAACAGCCCCGATGGTCCGGCCCCGATGATGGCAACCTGTGTGCGCATGCGCCCTGTCTCAATGCTGTATCCTGCCTGTATCATATCGCGTGGCGATGCTCGGGGAATGGACGCATCTCTCGAATAATGGTATTTTTCCGCCATGATGCCTGCGCCAGAGATTCCTGCCTTCCAGCTATATGGCGAAGCGGTTGCGTTTCCCGACATCCTGCATATGGAACAGATCCGCGACCGTGCCGCCGGGCTGGACTGGACGATCAAGCCACATCGGCATACCCAGCTTTTACAGGTCTTCATGCTGTTTTCAGGGCAGATCATGTTTCAGGTTGATGGCCGCGCATCGCGGCTGATACCGCCTGTCGTATTGTCCTTGCCGCCCGGTTGCGTGCATGGTTTCCAGTTCTCTTCGGATACCGAAGGTTGGGTGATCAGCCTGCCTGTCCAGCATTATTCAGACCTGCTGGGGGATGGCGCAGAGCTTGCCCCTGCCTTGTCAGGTCCGCTGGCCCTGCCGCCGCCTGCGCAGATGGAACACGAGGTCAGCGCGCTCTGGCGGGTCTGGCAGGGCAGGGGGCCGTTTCGCCGGACGGCCTTGCGCTGTCGCATGGGCCTGATGCTGACAGACTTGCTGCGCGACGCCGCCGCACCGGACAGCGCAGCACCGGATGCCGGCAGCCCCGACAGACGGCTGGCGCGTTTTCAGGCGCTTATTGTGGCCCATGCCAGCCAGAACTGGCCCATAGAGCGCTACGCCGCGCGCCTTGGCCTGTCTGATCGCACGCTCGGGCGCATCTGCAAGGCACAGACTGGCCTGAGCCCGCGCGCCCTGATCGAGGCGCATCTGATGCGCGAGGCGTCGCGCCTGCTGGCCTATACCCAGATGAGCGCAAAATCGGTCGCGCATGCGCTGGGGTTCGAGGATGCCAGCTATTTCAGCCGCCGCTTTCGCGCGTTTTCGGGCCTCTCGCCGCGCGCCTATCGCAACAGGCTGGATCAGCCCTGAGGCTTGCGCGTGGCCAGTATCCGGCGACGCATGCCGTCCGCCGCCGCGCGCGCACTTTGGGGGGCGAGGTACTCACCCCAGTTTTCCAGCGCGCCGGTCGCGATATCATCGGCCAGCACTTGCGCCAGCGTCCTGTCTGTCGCGCGTGCCAGTTCCAGCGCCTCGCGGACCTTTGCAGCGGCCGCGCTGCGCGGCAAATGGCGGGCAAGTGCCAAGCCCGCCGCCTCTGCCATGATCGCACCATGCCCGGAGTTGAGTTGCGCCTCCATGCGCGCAGCGTCGGGCTGTAGATCGGCGATCAGCGCAGTTGCGTGGCGCAAAGAGGCGGCACCGCAGACCCCCAGTTGCGGCAGTGCCAGCCATTCCAGCGCCCATGCTGCGCCATCGCGCTCTTCCAGCGGCATGGCGGCCTGTGCCAGCAGCGGTTGCAGGCTGGCCGCATAATGTGCCAGCGTCACCAGCGCCTCGGCCGCGACAGGGTTGGACTTTTGCGGCATGGTTGACGACCCGCCGCCGGCACCAGCGCGCAATTCGGCAATCTCGGATCTGCCTGAAATGATCAGGTCGCGCGCCAGTTTCGCCAGCGCCGCGCTGAGGCGCACCAGCCACGCGCCCAGCATCTGCGGCCCGGACCGGTCGAGGTGCCAGCAGGGGCCGGGCGACAGCCCCAGTTCCCGCGCCAGCGCGTCCGTCAGGGCCTCGGCCTTGTCGCCCACGGCGCTGCCTGCGCCTGCGGCCCCGCCAAACTGAACCCGCAATAGTTGCGCCTGAAGGCCGTGCAGTTCTGCCTCCAGCGCGATCAACGGCTGTGCCCATGTCGCAATGCGCAGGCCCAGTGTGATCGGGGTCGCAATCTGGCTGCGGGTGCGCCCGGCCATCAGCGTATCCGCATGGGCGTCGCTTGCTGCACACAGCCCGTCCAGAACCGCGCCCAGACGCGTGCGCAACAGGGCCAGCAGCGCGCGCCATTGCTGGACATGCGCGCAATCGACAATATCCTGCGACGTTGCACCCCAATGCACTGCCGCGCCGTCAGCCCCGCAGGCCTGCTGCAACTCTGCGACAAGGGCGGGCACCGGAACCCCGGAACCGGCCATGCCCGCGCCAAGGCTTTCGGCGCTGATCTGCGCCTGCGCGAGCGTGTCGGATATGCGCTGCGCCGCGTCTGCCCCGATCAGCCCGACCGAGGCGCAAGCGCGCGCAAGTGCCGCCTCGACCGCGACCAGATGCGCAACAAAAGCCTGATCTGACAGGATCTCTGCGGCGCGCGCATCGCCAAAGAGCGGCGCCGTCAGCGCGCTGGTAAAGGGTGAGGGGGTCATGCCACGGCACGCAACCCCAGGATAGCGCGCGCCTGCTGCCATGTCGCGACAGGGCGCTCATATGTCTCGCACAGGGCCACAGTGCGCTCGACCAGTGCCGCGTTCGATGGTGCCAGTGTCGCCCGGTCCAGCCGCATGTTGTCCTCCAGCCCGGTGCGGGTATGGCCACCGCGCGCAATGGCCCATTCATTGACCCGTATCTGGTTGGGGCCGATCCCGGCAGCGCACCACAGCGCATCGGGGGAAAAGCGGTGCAATGTCTCGATATAGATATCCAGTATCCGCTCGTCAGCGATCATCGCATTCTTGACCCCCATGACGAACTGCACATAAAGTGGGCGCGCCAGCCGCCCGTCATCGGCCATCTTGGCGGCCTGAATGACATGGCTCAGGTCAAACGCCTCGATCTCGGGCATGACATCATGCGCGCGCATTTCCGAGGCCAGCCAATCGACCAGATCGGGCGGGTTTTCATAGACGCGGGTGGGGAAGTTGTTTGACCCGACTGACAGCGACGCCATGTCCGGGCGCAGGGGCAGCATGCCACCGCGCGCCTGACCCGCCCCCGAGCGCCCCCCCGTCGAGAACTGGATGATCATGCCGGGGCAGTGCTGTTCCAGCCCCTCTTTCAGGCGCGCGAATCTCTCGGGGTCCGACGACGGTGTTTCGTCGTCATTGCGCACATGGCAATGCGCAATGGCGGCACCGGCCTCGAAGGCTTCCTGCGTGCTCTCGATCTGTTCGGTCACGCTAACCGGCACGGCGGGGTTGTTGGCCTTGGTCGGCACCGAGCCCGTGATGGCCACGGCGATGATGCAGGGGTTGGTCATGGGATCTGTCCTGTTTCAGTGTCCCGCCGCGCGCGCGAGGCGCGGGTGGGTGGTGGGGCGTTACGTGCGCAAGGCGGGGTGACGGGCCTTCCATGGACGAAGCGCAACGCTCAGATATCCAGAAAAACCGTTTCTCCTGCGCCCTGCAAGCGGATATCGAAGCGGTATCGCCCCGCTGCGGTTTTCTGCGCGATCAGCGTGTCTGCCCGTGGGCGCTGTTCGATGCGCGCCAGCAGCGGGTCTGTGCTGTTATCCTCATCCTCGAAATAGATGCGGGTCTGCAACCCGATATTGATCCCGCGTGACACGATCCAGAGTGAGATATGCGGTGCCTGCAGGCGCCCGTCGCGCAGGGCGACAGGGCCGGGCTTGACTGTGCGCAGCCTGAATTCCCCGCTGGTTGCGTCCGCTGCGAAACGGCAAAACCCGCTGACGGCGGGGTCGGCCCCGTCCTGCCCGGCGAAACGGCCCTGCGCATCAGGCTGCCAGCTTTCGATCAAGGCATCACGCATCGCCCAGCCCGTGCCATCATGGACAGAACCGGTAATCTCGATGATCTCGCCGCGCGCGCCATCCGCTATCGGGCCTTGTCCGATTTCCAGATCGAATATCTGCCCGTTGCCGGTATAGGATGGCATCAGCCCGATATGCACATAGGGCCCCGCTGTCTGCGAGGCGGTCTCGGGCAGGGTGTCAAGTTTCTGGACCATGGTTCACATCCCCTCCGGCTTGTTCTCGAACAGACTCTGCCGCCGCCCGCGCAGCACGATGTCGAACTTGTAGGCCAGATAGTCGAGCGGCTTTGACGCGGCCAAGTCCAGCGGGGCCACCAGCCGGTCAAGCTGCGCACGGCCCTTGACGGTCGCGGCAATCGGGCAATGCGCGATCAGGGGGTCGCCCTCGAAATACATCTGGGTGATCAGGCGCTGCCCGAAGCTATGGCCAAAGATCGAAATGTGAATATGCATCGGGCGCCAGTCATTGCCGCGATTGGGCCATGGGTAGGCACCGGGACGGATGGTCAGGAACTGGTAGCGCCCGGCCTCATCTGTCAGGGTGCGTCCGGCCCCGCCGAAATTGGGGTCAAGCGGGGCCAGGTACCCGTCGCGCGCGTGGCGATACCGACCGCCTGCATTGGCCTGCCATATCTCGACCAGCGTTTGCGGCACGGCGCGCCCGTTTTCATCAAGCACGCGCCCATGCAGCACAATACGTTCACCGATGGCGGGTGCCACGCCGCGGGTCCAGTTGAGAATCAGGTTGTTGTCCAGCGCGCCAATCTGGCCGTGACCAAAGCGCGGCCCGGTTTCTTCGGACGCGGTGCTGTCCATCGACACCAGCGGCAGATGCGGCGACCGGGTGACGCTTGTCTTGTATTCGGGGTCATGGGGCAGGGGGTGCAGGGCACGGTTGCGCGGAATCAGGGGACCATCAGTCAGCATCGTCCTGCGCCTCCATCTCGGCAAAGGTTGCCTTGGCGAGTTTGATCGCGTGGTTGGCCCGCGGCACTCCGGCATAGATCGCGACATGCTGGAACGCTTCCATCACGTCGCGCTTGGTGGCACCCGTGCGGGCCGTGGCACGAACATGCATGGGGATTTCCGCAAAATTGCCCGTGGCGGCGAGCAGCGCGAGCGTCAGCATCGAGCGTTCGCGCAGGCTGAGCGCATCCGAGGCCCAGACATTGCCCCAGGCGGATTCGGTGATCAGGGTCTGGAAGGGCGTGTCCAGCGCATCGCTTGTCGCCTCTGCCCGGTCCACATGCGCATCGCCCAGAACCGCACGGCGCATGCGCATGCCTGTTGCGTACCTATCTGTCATGGTCTGCCCCCTCAATCTGATTGCGATCCGCGCAAGACCGTTGTCGCTACAGTGATGACATGAACTTTCGGCACGATAAATCAGTTTCTATCGCATGGTAGGGTGCCCGGCCTGACGCATCGCGCGGTTGAGCGTGTCGCGGGACTGTCCTGTCACTCGCGCACGATAAAGGGCATCACCTCGCGGACCGCGCCGTCGGTCAGCACCAGTTCCCACCGGCCCGGTCGGGTCATCTGTCCGCTGCCGGACCACGCTCCGCTGCTGTCGGTTCCGGTATCCAGCGGGATTGCCTGCCCGTCGATGGGGCGCAAGGCAACCTGCGGGTCCTGCCCGTCGCCATGCTCTACGGTCAATTCGACACGGTATCCGCCATCAATTGCCACTGCCGTGCGGATCTGCGGCTCAATCTCGACTGTATGCAGCAACAGCGTCTGGTTGGCCCCGACAATCGGCAGGGGCTCACGCACGAAAAAGGTGACAGAGGCCATCAGGACGATAAAGCCCATGATGAGGCCAAGCAATGTCAGGGCGATGATGCGTGTGGACATGCGCGCGCGGTTCCTTTTTTGGACCGGATTACCACGCAGACCACGGGCGTCAACCGGAAGCAGGATCGGCACAGGCAGGATCGGCACAGGCAGGATCGGCACAGGCA
>SKRW01000026.1 GCA_007118295.1 Paracoccaceae bacterium
CTTCATGATCTCATGGTGCAACCCCACCGCCAAACAGGCAGAACTGTCGCTGGAAGACTACCGCAAACGCGGTGTCATGGCGGCGCTGGATGCGGTCTGCACCATCTTACCCGACACTCCGGTGCACGCGGTCGGCTATTGCCTTGGTGGCACGATACTGGCGATCACGGCTGCGACCATGGCGCGCGATGGCGATGCGCGGCTGGGGTCCATCACGCTGATGGCCGCGCAGGTGGATTTCGCGGAAGCCGGCGAATTGCTGATGTTCCTTGATGAAAGCCAGATCGCCTTTCTGGAGGATTTGATGTGGGAGCAGGGCTATCTTGACCGCCCGCAGATGGCCCGCGCCTTCGCCGCGATCCGGTCAGAGGACCTGATCTATACCCGCAATGTGCAGCGTTATTTTCTGGGCCGCGACGATCTGCCAAGCGATATCGGGGTCTGGAACACCGATACCACGCGCATGCCTGCGCGGATGCATTCGGAATATCTGCGATCCCTGTTTCTGGAAAACCGGCTGACCGCGGGACGGTTCGCGGTCGAGGGCCGGGTCATCGCGCTGAAGGATATCGATGCGCCGCTTTTTGTCGTGGGCACTGAAACCGACCATATCGCGCCATGGCGGTCAGTCTACAAGACGCAGTTGTTTACGGATTGCGATCTGACCTTTGTGCTGACCAAGGGGGGCCATAATGGGGGTATCCTGAGCGAGCCGGGCCACAAGGGCCGTCACTACCGCATCTCGCACCGGCTGGCCGGGGACCTCTATCTCGGGCCAGATACATGGCTGGACCAGCATGCGCCAAAATCGGGGTCGTGGTGGCCGGAATGGGTGGACTGGCTGAGGTCAAATGGTGGCGCAATGGTCCCTGCACCCGAAATGGGCGCACCCGACAAGGGCCATCCACCCATCATCGCGGCACCCGGCAGCTTTGTCTTCCAGCCCTGAGCAGTGGCGGGTCGCCTGACGCCGCGCCATGAGCCATGCGGATTTGTCGACGCCATCTCGCATCCAGTGGCGGCGGGGGGCGTTCGTCAGACCGGGTTCTGTGCGCCTGCAAAGAACAGCAACCTGCCCTCTGCGTCGTAGATCGGCCTGATTCGCAGCCGATTGACAAAGGCAGACCCGTCCTTGCGGTAGTTGAGGATATCGATGCTAAAGCGGGTCTGTGCGCGCAAGGCATGTCTGATCGCCGCAATCGCCTCGGGGCTGGTGTCCGGGCCTTGCAGGAAACGGCAGTTGCGCCCGATTGCCTCTTCGGGGGTGTAGCCGGTCTGCGCCTCGAATTCGTCACTCACGAAGATCATCGGATTGTCGGGCAAATGCGGGTCCGTGAACACGACACTCATCTCGGTTTCATCCGCTTCCAGCAATCCGCGCAACGCATCATGGTCCATGTCTGACTTGACCGAGGGCATTTCATTCTCCGGATCTGATGGTTGTTGCAGGGCGCAATGATTGACTTGTCGCATCTCAACATCGCGCTTGCACATGTCTAGCAGAGGATATCCTGCCGCGAAAGCATGTCTCGCGCCTGACACCTGCACCGACTTGCGCAAACCACGAATTCTGTCTGCCCGCATGTCGCAAACCTGCATCAGGGGGCTATCTTGTCAGTCACAGACCCAAACAAGAGCACATCTGCATGTCTGATATGCCCCGCGAAAATGTCCAGTCCTACCCGCGACCACCGGCGCTGCAACCAGTGCCGCAGTGCATCAGCATTCGCCTTGGCAAACTACTGGTGGCCGATACAACCCGTGCGTTCCGCGTATTGGAGACACATCACGCCCCGACCTACTACCTGCCGCCAGAAGATATCCACGCCAGATTGCGCCCGGCAGAGGGCGAGAGTTTTTGCGAATGGAAGGGGGTTGCGCGGTATTTCGATGTGATTGCCGGAGACACCACCGCCCCGCGCGCAGCCTGGGCCTATGGCACCCCGACTGCTGATTTTGCTGCCATCGCGGGATATGTCGCTTTCTACGCAGGACATATGGACGAGATTCGGGTGGGTAATCTGCGTGTCACCCCGCAACCGGGCAGTTTCTACGGCGGATGGGTGACGCCAAATCTCGACGGGCAGATCAAGGGCGCAGCCGGAACGCGGCACTGGTAACCAGACAGTCGCAAAGCGTCTGCCCCTATGGCAGCGATCATGCAAAATTTGGGGGGCTATGGATGCGCAGTCTGACATATCTGGTACTTGCCGCGGCCCTTGTTCTGGGGTCCACTGCCCCCACAACTGCCGAAGAGACACTGATCGAGGATTTCATGATGCAACCTGAAACCCGCTGGCGGTTCTTTTCGGATCAGGTGATGGGCGGTGTGTCAACCGGGCAGGTCGCGTTCACGCAGGAACACGGTCAGCCCATTGCGCGTATGACCGGGCGGGTGAGCACGGCCAACCGAGGTGGGTTCATCCAGATGCGTCTGGACCTGAGCGCGCCTCCGCCAGCCGATACAGTCGGGATACGTCTGGTTGTTCGCGGCAACGGGCAGCGCTATTTCGTGCATCTGCGCACGGCGGGCACGGTCTTGCCGTGGCAGTATTATCAGGCTGGTTTCGATGTCCGGGAAAGCTGGCAAGAGATCCGCTTGCCACTTGCAGAGTTCAACGCCTCTGGCGCGTTACTGCGGCAGTCACCTCGTGCGCTCAGCCTGAAATCTGTGGCGGTCGTCGCTTATGGTCGCGATCATGATGCAAGGATCGACGTGCGCGAGATAGGCTTTTACTGACTTCGCGAAACGGCCGTGCACTTGATCGACCAGTTTGCGCCGCACATTGATGCGCTGTCAGGCAGCTTCCCCGCGCTCGAACAGCAAGCGAGAGAGATCGACCTGCGCGGTTTTCGCATCCGTGATGACAAGATCAAGGTCGACCAGAGAGTGCAGAATATCTTGTTTGATATCCGGCCCCGTTGCCACGGCAAAGATCGAGTCGGGCAGGATCAGTCGCAACGCCACGATCAGACGGGCCAGTGTGACCAGACCTGCGCTGTTGCTGACGGAAAAACCGACCACAGGCGGTAGCGTCAAGGCGGCGCGATCCAGCAATTCATCATGGCTACGACTGATCGCGAGGTCGATATCCCATCCTGCATCCCGAAATACCTCTGCGGCGATCGTGACCCCAAGTGTGTGCTGTTCTCCGGGTACGCTTGCGAAAAAGGCGCTCTTTCGCGTCGTGACGCCAAGTGGTGATCTGGCCTCGCGCGACCCGACGCTCCGCACCAGTGCATACAGTTTTCCGACGGCAATGGTGACCTGAAGGAATGAAAGCTCGTCTTCATCCCATTTCTCGCCAAACCGTCGTGAGGCGGCGGCGATATAGTCATATAGATCGTCCCGGTGGGCAACGATCGGGGAGAGTTCATTCTCCAGAAAACGAAGGGGTGCACCGGAATCGCCTGCAAGCAGCGCATCGCAGAAGCTTTCCACCATGTCCGGCAGAACAGTGGATGTCGCGACGACGCGCGCATTGTCATGTGCGGTCACCCTTTCGGTAGAAAGCCGCTTGATGACATCGCGTGCAAGACTCTCGACAGCATCCGGGCAAAACGACTCGCGCTTTGCTGCAAACAGGCCCTGCGTGCGGCTGTACAGATCGACGTCAAACTCGAAGTTGTGTCGCGTGTCCATGCAGTATCCCCCCGCGGTCATATGGAACCCTTAGTGCCGCGCTTCGTCAAGCAGAAATTATCCAAAAGCGCACCGGAACCGGCAAAGAGACCAGATTTCCGGGCGGGCGCACATGATCCCCGTCGCGCCATGATCCGTCCTGCCGATGGGTCATCCCGCGCCCGTCGCGGCGTCGCGATTGCGCTGCCAGACCGAAAGATTGAGCGCGAAAGCATAGGTGCCCCATGCCAGATACGGGACCATCAGGGCGGCTGCGATCCCGTCATGCACAGCAAAGGCGAGTGTGGTCGCGACCACCGCCAGCCAGAGCAGGCCGATGACGACAAGCCCCGCGAACATGCGGCGCAATCCGAAAAAGACGGCCGACCACAGCGTATTGATGCAGATCTGCAGGCCCCAGAGCGCGATTGCGACAACGCTGCCCGGATGCGTTCCAACGCGGGCAGCAGCAACCGACATTGACAGGTAGAGAACAGCCCATATCACCGGAAACAGCAGGTCTGGCGGCGTCCATGCTGGTTTGTCCAGATTGCGATACCATTCCCCCGGCTTGAACAACATGCCTGCCGCACCGGGTACGGCGCAGGTCGCAAGGAAAATCGCAAAAAGTAAGTAATCCAAGACGTTTCCCCGCGTGACCTCTTTCAGACATCTATCAGTCCGTTCGGCACGCATCAATCCGCTGCTGCATGAGATGACACCTGATCTTTCCAGCAGGATCTGGCCCGCAGAGTCAGGGCAATCACTCTTGGCTTAACTCACGGATATATTGTTGAGAAGTTGACGTAGAAAGCTGTCGTTCCACCCCGCGCACTTGAGTTCGATGGACCAGCACGACTTTGTGGGATTGCGTCCAGCCGCGTCGAGTGCGCGGCGGCGAAGCACGGCGATGTTGCCTGGGGCGTTAACCGCATGGCTTCGTGATGTGAATCCTTCACCGCGAGAGGTCTGCAATAATGCCAACCTGAACAAAAAAACTTGATTGGTAAAAGAGATCAGGCATTCTGGTTGCCTGGGAAGACCCGGTTTGGCCCGGTCTGGATGTGTCTGGGGAGGCTACATCATGGCAAAGGTGATTTTCAACTTACTCAAGGGATTGGACGGGCAATGGATAGACACCGGCGATGACAGGTTTGATCAAGGGCCGCTCAAGAGAGTTTCGAAGAACAGTCAATCAAAATTTGCACCCGGTCAGAGCCGGGGCGCAAACGCTGCCGGCATGCACCTTTCGGACAAGGTGACACATGCCGGAACGAAGGGTCAGGCTTCTGCGGGCGCGGCTGGAAATACGGTTGGTCTGATGTTCACTGCGTCGCAGACCATGAACCACCATACTGCCAACAAGGATGAGGATCGTGCGCTCAATGCCTTGCAGCCGTGCATCTTGAAACTTCTTCCCTATAATTATGGCGGGGTGATCGTGGTGTCCGTGTTCATGATCATCAACTCCGCGCGCATGTTTCGAAACAGCTTTGTCGGGTCTTGGGCCGCGTCGCCGGAGAGTGGATTGAAGCAGTTCCGCGATCGCGGGTCGATTTCGGAAATCGGCACTGATACCCGCATCTATTTCGCCACGTTGCCAGGTCAGAAGGTAAATCCGAAGGATATCATCAAACAAGAAAGCCGCATGCGGTTGATGCGTTGATTGGCATAGGATTTCGGCCTGTCGGCTGGCTCAAACCTTGGTTCCCATAATCAGAGTCGTGTAACAACGCCCACCGGGTTGTAGCTCGCCTTTCCTGTTTTCCCCGTGCCGATGCGCGCGATAACGGCTTCCCGACGCTTGACCGAGGACCAGATCGGGCAACGATGAAACCAACGGCGGTGTTATTTTGGGCCGCTCAATGAGAGAATTTGCGCACTCCGCATGCCTCGGCTAAGCTCTCATGTCATGAGGGACAGGTTGGTTTCAGGGAAAAGCGACGCGCTGCTCGGTGAAGCGGCCAATGAGCTGGAGATCCCGTTTTGCTGTTTCGACGCCTGTTCGCTGCGCATCCATGACGTGAACGACGAAATGTCCAAAGC
>SKRW01000071.1 GCA_007118295.1 Paracoccaceae bacterium
CGATGCGCGGAACACGGCGGAGCTATCCACCGGGGGCGAGATGCGCCTGACCGAGCCTGTGGAAAGCCCGGACACTGACGAAATCGACAGGCAGACTGCTGATGCGCGCGAGCAAGGGGCGCATACCGTGAATCAGACCGATACACCGGATGGCCCTGACAGCGAGGGCAGCATCACCTCCAGTAAAACCCCTGACAGCGCCGAAGACCACAGCAGTGACACCTTGCCCAAGGAAGCTGACGAGCCGGTTGATGAGATGCAACCTGATGCCGATCAGCCCGTTGATAGGGTGCAACACGAAACGGCACCACCGCCAGCAGAGGCGCAGGACGAGGTGGACCCCACGCATTCGCCAGATGCGGGCGATAGTGACGCTGGGGGCCCGGAATCCGCCAAAGCCACCACCGACCCTGAACCACAGGCAAATCCGTTGCCCCAAGGCACACGGCCAGACCCGTGGGCCGTGCAGCCAACGGCGGCTATGGCTGAATCGCCCCTCGTCCCCGAGGTGGTGCCAGAGCGCACCCCGGAAACCCGTCCGCCCACACGTTCGGGGCTGGTGCCCCACATCATGACACCTGCGCGTGAACGGCCGGCCTGCGAGGCCGCGTTGTTTGGCAAGCTTCCCAGTCGCGGCGATTTCATTGCCCGGAGCATGCCCCGCCTTTTGCAGCGTCCGTTCGAGGATTGGCTGATTCCTCTGGTGCAGCAGACCCGCACCGATCTGGGCGGGCAATGGAACAGCGTATGGCGTGGTGCCGGACCATGGCGGTTCTGGATCGGGCCGGATGTTCTGGGCGGAAGCTGGCAACGTGACCTGCGCAAGGCCGCCCATGAGATCAATTCCGCTGGTGGCGCTGTGACGGGGGTTCTGTTGCCGTCAGCAGACAGGCATGGGCGTGACTTTCCGCTGGTTCTGGTGCTGGCCGACGGTCTGGCACGCCTGATACCGCCACCCGTGACAACACCGCCAGATCGCGCATGGTATGACATGTGCGATGATCTTCTTTATTCTGCCCGTGCCGAAACTGAGATATCGGCGGTCGAGCGCGCGCTTGACCGCTTGCCGGGGCCGTTCTTGCCAGATGGCGCAGAGGCGATGGATGCCTTGCTGGGCCAGCGCGCATTATGGGCGCAAGGCACCGAGACGCGCCCGGACGGAACCAGCCAGATCTGGCATGATATCGCGCAGGCCGATCATCATCTGGCCGCAAGTCAGCGCAGTTACTGGTGGCAGGCACCAAAAGCGGGGTCGGCGCAGCGTGTGCTGTCACTTGCGGGCTTGCCAGATGCTGGAACCTTTGCCTTCATGCTGTCGCAGGGGCATCCCGGAATGTCCGGCCCTGCCCCGTGACGATGTGATTCAGGACACGAACAGATATGCTCAATTCCTCTTATCGTTTTGAAACCGGGTCAGCCACGCATAGTGGTTGCGTGCGCGACCACAACGAAGACCGCTTTCTGGCCGCACCCGAACATGGTGTGTGGTTGGTGGCAGATGGGATGGGCGGGCATTTCGGCGGCGATGTCGCGGCGCAGATCATGGTCGAACAGGCGGCATCCGTCCGGCGCGCGGCGACAGCACCAGACCTGCATGCCCGGTTTCATGACCGTGTCGCGCGTGCCAATGAGGCAATTCGCAGCCACTCGGAACGCAACGAAGGTGCTACCATCGGCACAACACTGGCGGCGCTTCTGATCCACGACCGCAGTTTTGTCGCCAGTTGGTGCGGTGACAGCCGCATCTACCTGTTGCGCGAGGGGACCCTGCATCAGGTCAGCCGCGATCATACCGAAGTGCAGGAGTTGCTTGATACAGGCGCGATAACAGCCGAGCAGGCCGAAAACTGGCCGCGGCGCAATGTCATCACCCGTGCTGTCGGCGTGCATGAAGAGGCCCATATCGAGGATCGTTTTGGCGACTTGCAGGACCGCGATATCTTTCTGCTTTGTTCGGATGGGCTGACAGGGCATGTCAATGATGATGAGATCGCGACCCATCTGCGTGGGCAATCCGCGCAGCGGGCCTGCGATGCGCTGCTGAACCTGACCCTTGATCGCGGCGCCACCGACAATGTCACGCTGGTTGTGGTGCGCTGTGCCTTCAAGACCTACGTCACCCGCGACGATAACGCATCGCGAAAGGCAGGCTGAGATGGTGACGCGCCCACCCGCTTCGGAGCCGCACCAGCGCCAGCACCGAAGCCAGAGTACTGCGCCTCTTGCAGTGCCGCCCGGTACGCTGCTGATCGGGACTTACGAGATTCTTGAACATCTGAACACAGGCGGGATGGGCGAGGTTTACCGCGGCGTCAACATCCACAATGACGAGGTGGTGGCGATCAAGATCGTTCTGCCCGCGTTGGCGCATGACGAAACGATCCTGTCGCTGTTCCAGAAGGAATCGACTGTGTTGCGGCGTATCGCCCATGATGCGATCGTCCGTTACGAGGTCTTTACCCGCGATCCCGTGCTGGATCGGCCCTGTCTGATCATGGAATACGCTGAGGGTCCCTCGCTGGGCGACCGGTTGGAACACCAACCGCTGGACCTTGCCGAGGTTCTGGTGATCCTGAAGCGCCTGACGGCTGGTCTGGAGGCCGCGCATCGTGGCGGTGTGGTGCACCGGGATCTGTCGCCTGACAATGTGATCCTGTGTGACAATGACGTGGCTCAGGCCAAGATCATCGATTTCGGTATCGCAAAGGCCAACACGCCGGGTGGGCGGACATTGATCGGGGGGCAGTTCGCAGGCAAACCCGGCTATGTCGCGCCTGAACAACTGGGCCTTTATGATGGTCATGTGACCGGGCAGGCCGATATCTATTCGCTGGGCCTGTTGGCTGCGGCAGCGGCCCTGGGGTACCCGCTCGATATGGGGGATACGCCCGCCTCGGCGGTGATGGCGCGGATGAAAGTGCCGGATCTGACCGGGGTTGACCCGGAACTGGTGCCGCTGCTGGAATGGATGCTGCAGCCCGACCCTGCGGGCCGTCCAGCCACAATGGGCGATATCAGTGCGTGGATCTCGACCCATTACAGTGATCTGATCACATCCGAGGCCCCCCCCCCGCCGACCACCTCCGCGCATCCGACGCCGTCGCGCAGCGTTGCGCCTTCGCGGGGTGGTCCGGCACCACGTCCGTCGCGCGCACCGGGACCCGGCACAGACGCCACGCAGGGCACGGGTGCCCCATATACCGGTGCTCCGACCAGCGCGCGCCCTGAGACTTCGCCACCATCCGGACAGCGGCGTTCTGGCACGCCGACACCCGCAGCCTACCAGCCGACAGTTATTGCTGACCGGCCCCTCATGGCACCGCCAGAGTCTGGCCCGTTCATTCCGCTTTCACCTGAACAGGGCAACACGGACGCCGCCACAGACGATGCATCAGGTGCACCTGATACTCCGGCAACTACACCCCCAGACAGCACACCCCCTCCGGCGGATACTCCTGAACCAGATGCACCGGTCGCCACACCCTCTGTGACGCAGCCGCCAGAGGGCGATTCACTTGCGACCGATCCGCCCGTGACCAGTGCTCCAACTGACGCCCTGCCCACGTCGCCGCCGACCGCCAGCGAAATTCAACGCACTACACCCCCTGTTACAGCGCCGCCAGAGTCCGCGCCTGTCGGAACGTCCCCTCCGCAAGCCGAGACGATTCCACCGTATTCTGACGCCGCGCCCGACAAGGCGTCCGATTCTGCAGACCCCGTCGCTGTCGCACCTGACTCAGATCTCGGTTCTCCGGCGACAACGGATTCCCTGCCGCCTGCGTCAACAACTCGGGGTGCTGATGATTTGGCGGACGGGGCCTCAGAAGGGCGACCTTCCGCCACGATTCCGCCCGCCCCCGAAACGCCGCCCCCGGCCAAGCGCGCGCGTAAACCATCACGCGCGAAGACCGCAGCACAGGCCACGCAGATACAGACGGTGCCCCCGGCTCCAGCACCAGAACAGGCACCCACGGTTGATGCACCCGCTGCGCCGCCTGAGACCAGCGCGAGCCCTTTCGGTCCGGGTCCATCGGCGCAACCACAGCCGCCTGCTGCACCAGAGCGGAAACCTGCATCTGCCGTGAAAGAGGGCGGCAAGGGGCTGCCGATCATCCCGATTGCCGCCGTTATTGCGCTGGCTGTTGTCGCAGGTGGGGTCTGGATGTCGGGCATCCTGAGTTCCGAGCCCGCGTCACAGATTGCGGCTGCGCCAGAGGCCGCGCCGGAACCTGAACCCACGCCCCAGCCTGAACCCACGCCGCAGCCTGAACCGGACCCCGAACCCGAACCTGCACCCGAACCTGCACCCGCGCCGACGCCCGACCCTGAACCCGAGCCAGCACCAGATCCGCAGCAGCAACAGGCATGGCTGGATACCCGTATTGCCGCTGGCCCACCCGAGTCTTGCAGTTGGCTGCCACGGGGCAGCACCGTCGCGGCACCTATTGGATTTGCGGCCAACCCCGACGCCTTTGCGCCATTGCTGGCCGATTTCGAGGCCGAGTTTTCCCAGAACCTGCCATTTGTGCTGCACCCGCTAGCCCCGGCCCAGTGCCCGGCATTCGAGCGTATCGCGATGCTTGAGCAAGGGCGCCTTCCGTCCGGGCGGCTGGGATTCACGCTGCCAGAGAGTATCTCGCGCGGGTCCGGGACCGCGCTGGAAGGGCAGTTGCGGGGCGAGTTGCGCGGGCACCTTACCGTGCTGATGATTGATCCGGCTGGTCGCGTTCAGAACATTACCGACCTGATCGAAGGCGGCGGTTTTCGTCTGGCGGGGCCGCGCGTTGCCCCGCCGCCGGATGAAGTGGCAACTGGTGCCGCGCCCCCTGTTTTCGCGCTGCTGGCATTCGATACAGTCGCGCCGCTGCCCGTCATGCGGGCATTGCCCGGAAACGCCATCCTGCCGACCGGCAATGCCGACGAGTTCTGGCGCTTTCTGGGTCGGGATCTGGAAGCAATGTCCGACCCCCCGGATTTCGCGCATGGCTTCGTCATCTGGTCGGACTAGGCGCGGCCATGATTTCGCATTGGCACCGAGATTGACTCGCGCCCGCCGCGCTGGTCGCGGTCTGTGAGACAAGGGTCTGGGCGGCGCGCGCGCATCCGGTCTGAAAGCCGGCGGACTGTGCGAGTGGTTTGCGAAAGATATTTCGGCCGTCGTGACATGCGTCTTGATCGGCACTGACCGACGTCGTCTGATGTGGCTGCACCTTGTGCAGTGATCAGGTGATCATCTTGCGGATTTGCCCCGCCCAGTCCTGGCTACATTCCAGAATGACGTCCACAGCGTGATCATGCATTCCCTTGGGCTGACGATAGGGGTCGGGAACCTGTCGGCCTTTCTGGAAATGGCCCAGCAGGAACGTCTTTCCAAGCAGTTGCGGAAAGCGCGAAGCGATTTCCTGCCGCTGGTGCGTTTCCATCACCAGTATCAGATCGCTTTCGCGTCCGATTTCCGCAGTAAACTGCCGTGCGGCATGGTCGTGAAGCGTGACGCCGCGCTCCTGTGCCGCTTCCGCGCTGTGCGCGTCAATCCCATGGCCGACCACCGCATGAAGCCCCGCTGACGACAATACAGGTGGTTGCGCGACACCGTCGGACAAGGCTGCGCGCAGCACAGCCTCGGCGACGGGCGAGCGACAAATATTCCCTGTGCAGACGGTCAGGATACGACGCATGTCTTATATGGCATCGGCAACGCGCCGGATCTGCAGCAGACTACGGAACGGCACCAGCGCCGAGCCGACGGTATCATTCCAGCGCGTGATCGGATCATTGGTGACGAAGATGATGTCGAGTGGCGCCAGTTTGAAGTCAGTCGCAAGGACCAGCGTAGAGGCATCGCTGAGATTGAACTGGAACACGTCAAACCCGTCGGGGGTATTGGGTGTGCGACGGAAGACGAAGATCCCCCGCGAATCGGAGCGGATGCGGTCAATACCGCCGACTTTCGCCAGAACCTCTGTCAACGAAGTATCGACGTCGGTCATGAGGGCGATTTCCTTGGTTGGAATCTCGCCAAAGGTGAAAACCTTGTTGTCGCGCATCCGCGGGACATGAACAACATCGCCGGGCAGGATGATCGGGTTCTGACCTGACACACCTTGTTCGATGAAGCTGCGCAAATTGACCAGATGTGTTGTGCTGCTTCGGCGCAACCGGATGTTGCCAAGATCAGAGTCATCGGCGATGCCCGCCAAATTTACAACATCCAGCAAACGTTTCGGGATGTTGGTCAAGGTGATCGGACCCGGCGAATCGACCAGACCCGTCACTGTCGCCTGATGCGCATTGAACGATGCGATCGAAACCTCGACCTGCGGATCTGTGATGAAGTTGCGCAGTTGATCGGTCAGGGCGCTGCGGACTTGTGCTGTGCTGCGACCAGAAACCGACAGCCCACCTACAAAGGGATAGAAGATCTGCCCACCCTCGTTGACGACAAGACCACGATCAGTGGCACCGCCAGCAGGCTGAACACGCTCGGGGTCGGCCCAGACTGAAATGTGAAGCTCGTCCCCAGGCCCGATGCGATAGGTGTAAGGGCTTGGGTCTGCAGGCGGATTCCCTTTGACAGAGCGATTACTGATGAACGCCGGAGTGCGATACTGTGCGATATTTTCAGTAGTGACCCGGACGACATTGATATTCTGCTCGGAGAGCTTTTCTTGTCCCTCGAGAGAGATCGGAAAGCGCATCTGTCCGGCGCAACTCGACACACCGATTGCAGCCGCAACAAGCAAGGTAATGGAACGTAGTCGGGCGGGTTTAGCGAAAGTTTGCTGCATCTACGGCGCGTCCATTCTGTCTTGTCCCCTTGCCATTTTCACGCTGCGCTCTGATTCGAACTGGCAGAGGCAGCGGCCCCGGACCAACTCGGAATACTTGGGATGATCAGCGCATTCTGACAAAAGGCTTTCTGCTTTTCTCTCGTTATGCGGGTTTCGAATGGCGATGGCCAGTGCCAATCTCGAAGGTCGGCGGCTTCCCGACCATATTGCGGCATGAAGGCAACGCCTCGCCAGATTATGCAGCATTGCGATACGACAATGCTACCATGCGGCGATTGATTTTTCTTGATTCCCGCCACAAAAATGGTGACTGTTCTACCAAGATGTTTGACAAGTTGCCGCACCTCGCGTTTCATTCTTCTGCACTTCATTTCTGAACTGGAGCCTGCCATGTCGGATTCTGCCCAAAAGGCGCTGCGCCGCAATCGCCCTCCCCGTGTGCATATCAGCTATCAGGACCCCTACGACGAGACAGCTCAAGTCGAGCTGCCCTTTGTGATGGGCGTCATGGCCGATCTGTCCGGAAATGCCTCGGCCAAGGAAAAACCCAAGGTCGCGGACAGACCCTTTACACAGGTCGATCCGCAGTCGTTCGATGATTTCATGGCCAGCGTCGAACCTGCTATCAGCCTGAACGTCGACAACAAGTTGGGCGAAGAGGATGGTGAAAAGCTGGGAATGACGCTGACCTTCCGCAGCATGGACGACCTTGACCCAGGCAAGATTGCCGAACAGGTCCCCGCCCTGCGCCGATTGCTGGACGCCCGGCGCCAATTGGCCAATCTGCAACGCTACATGAACGGCAAGTCAGCCGCGCAGGACATGCTGCGCCAGTTGCTCAGCGATCCCGAGTTGATGAAGCTTCTGGAAGAGAAGTCCGGCACGGGCGACGCTGACTCGGACGACAAGGCATAACACCAGCCGCGCAAATTATTTACAGCCGCGACAGACAGGGATCAGGACACGAGTATGGAACAGGAAAAGCTTCAGCAGGGCGCCGCCGTTCAGACAGAAGAGGCGGAAGATTTCTCGTCATTGCTCAAAGCAAGTTTCAAGCCGCGTAACGAGGCTGCTGCAGCAGAAGTGGGCAATGCAATCTCTACGCTGGTACGCGAGGCGCTGGCCGATCAATCCGTCGTAAAGGAAGACGTACTTGATACGGTCGATGAGATGATTGCGCGTCTGGACGAAAAACTGTCCGAGCAAATGAACGCCATCATCCACGCACCCGAGTTCCAGAAGATCGAGAGTGCATGGCGCGGGCTGGCCTATCTGGTCAATAATTCCGAGCCCGATGCGACACTGAAGGTCAGGGTGATGAACATCTCGAAATCCGAACTGGATCGCGAGTTGCGCAGTTATCCGGGCGCGAAATGGGACCAGAGTCCCTTTTTCAAGAAAATCTACGAATCGGGCCTTGGCACATTGGGCGGAGAGCCTTTCGGTTGCCTGATCGGGGATTACCAGTTTGACCATTCTTCGGCCGATGTGCGGGTGCTACGCGGGATCAGCATGGTGGCTGCCGCCGCCCATGCACCCTTTTTCGCCGCCGCTGCGCCAACGTTGCTGGGCATGGATGACTGGAGTGAGATCAACAATCCGCATGATATCATGTCTATCTTCGAAACGCCGGATTATGCTGCATGGCGCGGACTGCGCGACAGCGAGAACTCGCGCTATCTGGCTCTGACCGCGCCACGCATGATGGCGCGCCTGCCCTATGGTCAGGACAGCCTGCCGGTAGAGGAGTTCAATTTCGATGAAATGACCGATGGTCACGACAGTTCCAAATATTCTTGGATGAACGCGTCCTACGCAATGGGGACCAACATTGCCCGCGCTCACAAGGATTACGGCTGGACGGTGCAGATCCGGGGTGTGCAGTCGGGTGGAGAGGTACTGAACCTGCCCAGCCACACCTTTACCACGGATGAGGGCTCGGTCGATATGAAATGCCCCACCGATGTCTCGATCACTGACCGACGCGAGGCGGAACTGTCCAAAGCGGGGCTCATCAGCCTCGTTCACCGGTCGAATACCGACAAGGCGGCCTTTATCGGCGCGCAGTCGGTCTACAAGCCCAAGAAGATGCAAAGCGCCGAGGCCACGGCCTCTGAAAACCTGTCAGCGCGCATCCCTTACATGTTCGCGGTTTCGCGTTTCGCCCATTACCTCAAGCACATGGTGCGCGACAAGATCGGTTCGAACCGCGAACGCGAGCAGCTTGAGAACGAGTTGCAGGACTGGATTAGCAACTATGTCCATATCTCGCCAGCCAATGCCAGCGAGGATGAGAAAGCGCGCCTGCCACTGGCTGGTGCCAAGGTGGAAGTGTTGGAAGACCCGGAAAATCCGGGGTATTATGTCGGTAAGTTCCTTTTGCGGCCGCATTTCCAGCTGGAAGGCATGGATATCGGCATGAGCCTTGTGTCCAAACTTCCGTCAAACTGATTGCCAACCTCAATTAACTCTAGAGCGACCAAACATCGGAGGACATCATGTCTACAGACATTCTATTGAAGATCGACGGTATCAAGGGCGAAAGCGTCATTGACGGACATAAGGACGAGGTCGATATCCTCGCCTGGTCAATGGGGATGAACCAGAGTGGTACGACCCACACCGCGACAGGTGGTGGCGGCGGCAAGGTGAGTGTCTCGGACCTTACCCTCACCAAATATGTCGATATCGCCACGCCCGACCTGATCAAGGCCTGTACGTCTGGACGGCACCTCAAAGAAGCCACACTGGTCGTGCGCAAGGCAGGCGGGGCAAAGCCGCTTGACTATTTCACCATGAAGATGTGGGAGATCATCGTATCGTCCTACAACACAGGCGGCGCCGAGGGTGATCTGGACCGGATTCAGGAAACCCTGACCTTCAACTTTGCCCGTTTCGAGATCGAGTACCAGCAGCAGAACGAAAAGGGCACCAAGGTGGGCTCTTCCAAAGCTGGTTGGGATATCGCCAAGAACAAGGCGGTCTGATCCTGCGCGACCAGAACGAGTGCGTCATCATGGTTCTGGTCCGCCAAGGTTACACGAGTCCGGGCGGCGCTGTTTGCCCGGACGGCCTGAATTTCGCCTGCAGCGCGGTCGCATGACATACCTCTGCATGACCGCCTTTCGCCATGCGGGTCCATGGCGGAGGTGGGGACCTGATGCCTGTCATGCAGCACTTGTCCGCATGAACAGGAAGGCGTCCTATGCGCAGAAAGATTAGCTCCGGCAAACAGGATCGCTCTCGCGTGCTGCACACACCGTTGCTGCAGGCTTTCCGAGAAGCGGCGCGCGCCGGGGATTCCCGCAAAGCCGATATCAGCTACGCCGAAGATGGCGCGCGCGTTGTCACGCAACGAAACAATCGTCTGGCCTCGAATGAAGTGCAGTTGAGACAAAGTCTGGATATCGATCTGGGCCACTTGCTGAACACCGTCAATCTGGCGTCCAGCCTTGATCTTGACGACCACCCGAATGTCCGCCGCTCGGTGCTGAATTTCGGCATGCAGGATCTGGTGCATCTTACAACCGATTCGGTCAAATTGCGCCATCTGGCCGACAGCCTGCGCACGGCACTACTGGCGCACGAACCCCGGCTGGATGCCGACTCTCTCGACATCGTACAGAAAGAGAGTCTGGACGAAGTGAACCAGCGCATCGCGTTCACGGTTCGGGCCGACCTGATTTGTCGGCCGGTCGATGTGCCGCTGGAATTTCTGGCCGAGATTGATGTCGGTTCGGGTAAGGTCGATCTGCGCAACCTGACGCGTGGGCGTGCGGCGGCAAGTGCCGATGCGGCGTCTCAGGCGGCGGCGACGCGCGCCCGCCACATTCCGCCCGGCATGGAGCAGCACGAGGCAACTGCCGGTGCGGACAAGCGGTCGGAAAAACGGGCGGACAAGTCCGCATGAAGCAGGAATTCCTTGATCTCTACGAGCGTGAACTGGGGTTGCTGTACGAACGCGCCGAGGCATTTGCGCTTGAATTCCCCGGTCTGGCCGACCGTCTGGGCGGGTTGGCACGCGACCGGATGGATCCGGGCCTTGCGGGGCTTCTGGAAGGGGCGGCCTTTCTGGCGGCACGGGTGCATCTGAAACTGAATGCAGAGTTTTCCACCTTCACCACGGCGCTGCTCGAACAATTGCTGCCCGGTTATCTGTGTCCGGTTCCGTCGGCTGCGCTGATGCAGGCCGACCCCGATTTTGGAAATCCTGATCTGGCAGCGGGCCGCCGATTTGCGGCGGGCAGCTATATGGACGCAAGCTACCGTGACCGGGACCGCCGGGTGCAGTGCCGCTTTCGGTTGTCTGCTCCCCTGGAAATGTGGCCGCTGGAGATAGATCGCGCCAGTTACAGCACCGGGGTAGGGGCGCTACAGGCATTGGGGCTGGAGGTGACGTCGCGCACTGCCGCCGGGTTGCGTCTGCGGATCGTGCGGCGGACTGGCAAGGACCAGCCCGACCCCGACGCCCTGCCGCAGGGCCCCAAGGCCAGCGAACAGATCAAGCCGGTCAATGCCCTTGCGCGGGCCGGTCTGTCCCGGCTGCCGATCCATCTGCATGGGCCTGCCTCGGAGATGTCTGCCCTGTATGAGCAAATGTTCGGGAACTGTCTGCGGATTACCCTTCGCTGGCTTGATCCGCTGGGCGATCCGGTCTTTGCATCCGTCCCGCCGGATTTTATCGAACAGATCGGCTTTGATGTGGACGAGGCGTTCTTTCCCGAGGAAGGACGGCTTTTTCCGGGTTTTGCACTGCTCAAGGAATTTCACATCCTGCCGCAGAAATTCTTGGGTTTTCGGCTGACGAACCTGCAACAGGCACTCGCACGGATTGATGCACCTGTGTTCGATATCCTGTTCGAGTTTGGTCAGGCCGATGCGCGGCTGCCGCCTATTCTGGGTCCAGCGAATTTCCGGCTGTATTCCGTGCCTGCAATCAACCTGTTCACCGAGCGTAGCGCGCGTGTGAAAATTGATGACAGGCAGCAGGCGTACCTGCTCAACCCGCAATCCAGCCCGGTCGAGCATTATGAGATACACTCGGTCAACCGCATGCGTGCCTATTTTGGTGACGGCAAGACAGCCGTGCCGGTCTGGCCCGTCTATGCCCTGCCCGGACGCGAGGCCCGACCGGGCGAGGCGCTGTATTACAGTTTGCGCCGCCGCCCGCGCCGCGTGGCGTTGAGCGAGTTGCGCCGCAGCCCCAATCGCAGCTATTCAGGCTCCGAGACGCTGGTTGCGCTGCATCAGCCGCCCGAAGGCGAGGTGGTCAGTGCGCTGCAGGCGGACCTCTTGTGCACAAACCGGCATTTGCCGGCACAACTGCCCATAGGGTTGCAATCCGCCGATTTTCATCTGGTCGATGATACGCAGGTGGCGCTGCGCTGCCTTGCCGGTCCGACGCCACCGCGCGACGCGCTTGCGGAGCAGGAAGCGCCGCACAGCAAATCCGCCCACCCCGACGGCACAGGGGGGGCACGTCTGTGGCAGTTGATCAACTGCCTTCAGTTCAACCATCTGGGTCTGCAGGATCGTTCGCCAGAGGACCCCGCCACCGGACTGCGCGAGGTTCTTTCGCTGTTCGCGGACCTGTCGGACGCAATATCGGCACGACAGGTGCAAGGATTGGTGGGCTCACAGATCCGCCCGATCACGCGCTCGATCCGCCATTCTGACGGCTTTGCGCCCGTGCGCGGGTTGCAAGTGACGCTGACTTTTGATGACCGCGCTTTTGAAGGCGCGGGATTCGCGCTGTTGGCCGCGGTGCTGGACCGGTTCATGGCCGATCATGTGCAGATCAACAGCTTTACCCAGACCGTGATCCGGTCGCAGGCTCGGGGCGAGGTGCTGCGTTTTGAGCCCCGCTCGGGAACGGGGCCAGTGCTGTGAGCGCGCGGGCAAAAGCGTCTGCGCGCAGCACGCGCAAACCCTCTCACTTGCCAGAGGGGCTGCGCGCGCGCATGGTTGAAGCGCCCTACGCCTTTGATGTGCTCAGCTTGTTGCGCCGACTGGAAACGGCCCATCCCGATCTGCCGCGGCTGGGGCAGTCGGTGACACTGGCACAGGAAATCGCCGTGCCGCGTCAGGACCCGTTTCTGGAATTTCCGTCCTGCAATGTCACGCGCGTTGAATTCCACGACGGGGCGGCAAGTGATGTGCATGTGCAGTTCATGGGCTATTTCGGGCCTCAAGGGGCGCTGCCACTGCCGCTGACGGCAGAGGCGCATCAATGGATGACGCGGCGCAACGATCCCTCTTTCGCGCGCTTTGCTGATATCTTTGCAGCCCGTTTTGTCCAGTTGTTCTATCGCGCGTGGGCAGATGCCCGTCCCATCGTCCAGATGGACCGGCCCGGGGATGACCGGTTCCGCGTCTGGCTGGGGGCGCTGATCGGTCTGGGTAGCCCCGCCCTGAGAGAGCGTGACGCCCTGCCAGACGATATCCGGCTTGGGCTTTCGGGGCTGTTATCCTCGCGCGTGCGCTCGGTTGCGCGGTTGCGTCAGTGTCTGGCGCATTTGCTGGGCGCACCGGTCACGATAGAGGAACATGTCGGCACATGGCTGGACTTTGACCCCTCGGATTGCAGTCATCTGGGCCAGAATGCCAGCCGATTGGGGCAGGATATCTGTCTGGGCACGCGCGCCTTCAGCCTGAACGAAAAGATCCGGCTGGTGATCGAGTGCCGGGATCTGGATGAATACCATGCATTCCTGCCCGGCCAGCCCGAAAGCCGCAGGCTTGTAGATTTCCTGTATGCCTATCTTGGCCCGACTTTCGAGGTCGATATCGCACTCAGCCTGCGTGAAGAACAGCTACCCCCCACGCGACTGGGTTCAGCCGGCCAGTTGGGCTGGACCAGTTTCAATCTCTCGCCTGCGGCAGAGGACGCGCCAGCGCCCACCGGGCAACGTCTGTGCGCTGTCTATTCCGCATCCAGCCTGAACATCTCTGCCGCTGCCCCGCCCACAAATGCAACCTGACATTTCCGATTTTCATACCTTGCGCCCATTCCAGGAGTGACCCAATGACCGAAATCAGCCTTGAGACAGTTGCCGGAAAGCTCAACCGCGTGGGCTATGACGCCTTCATGAAGGCGCTGCGCCATGCAAAGGGCGAAGGGAACCGCCATGTCGAACTGGCACATTGGCTGTATCACCTTCTGGCCAATGAGCGCTCTGATATTGCCGTGACATTGCAGCAATTGGGCGTGGACCGGGGCAAGGTGATGGCCGATCTGCAAAAGACCATCGCCGGGTTCAAGCGCAATGTCACCGAGATGCCGGGGATATCAAGCCATCTGGCCGATGCGCTGGACCGGGGCTGGCATTATGCGACGCTGCTGTTTGGCGAGGCGCAGATCCGGTCGGGCCATGTGCTGGTCGCCATGCTGCGGACGCGGGATCTGTATCGCGCGATAGCGCAGGTCAGCCCGCTTCTGAGCACACTTGATGCGGACCATATCGCAGGCGATGCGCGCACGCTTTGGGCCGGGTCGGAAGAAGAAGACATGCGCCCGATGGATGGCTCGGGGCTGGGCACCTCATCGGAATCAGGTGGCGAGGGCGCGGCCAGCGGGCCGGGGGCCAGCACTGCGCTGGGGCGTTTTGCCGTGGATATGACCGCGCAGGCAGAGTCGGGCAAGATGGACCCGATCGTGGGCCGCGATGAGGAAATCCGCCAGATCATCGATGTGCTGATGCGCCGCCGCCAGAACAACCCGATCCTGACGGGCGAGGCCGGTGTCGGCAAGACAGCGGTGGTCGAGGGGTTTGCACAGGCGCTGGTCGCGGGCAAGGTGCCGCCTGCGCTGCAGGGCGTGCGGTTGTTCGCGCTGGATATCGGGCTGATGCAGGCCGGGGCCAGCATGAAGGGCGAGTTCGAGCAGCGCCTTCGCTCGGTCATCGACGAGGTGCAATCCAGCCCCACGCCGATCATCCTGTTCATCGACGAGGCGCACACGCTTATCGGCGCGGGCGGGGCGGCGGGCACAGGTGATGCTGCGAACCTGCTGAAACCGGCACTGGCGCGCGGCACGCTGCGCACCGTGGCCGCGACGACCTGGGCCGAATATCGGGTGCATTTCGAGAAAGACCCCGCGCTGACGCGCCGCTTCCAGCCGGTCAATGTGGACGAGCCGTCGATCCCGCGTGCCTGCACCATGCTGCGCGGGATACTCAAACCAATGGAGGCCCACCATAAGGTGCGCATCGCAGATGAGGCTGTGGTTGCTGCTGTCAACCTGTCAGCGCGCTATCTGCCTGCGCGGCAATTGCCGGACAAGGCGGTGTCGCTTCTGGATACCGCCGCTGCCCGTGTGGCGATCAGCCAGTCCGCGACGCCCGCCATGGTGGCCGATCTGCGCGCCGAGATCGAGGCGCTGGAACGAGAGCAGGCCGCGCAGGAAGCGCAGGCCGATCTGGGCACGCAAAACCCCGTGCGGCTGGGCGAGATTGCCGAGGAACTGGTCACCCAGCGCGAAAAGCTGGCCGAGGCCGAAGCCGACTACACCCGCGAAAAGGAACTGGTCGAGGATATTCTGTCCCTGCGCGAAAAGCTGGCTCAGGCGCGCGCAGACGCGAGTGCCCCTGACGCGAGTGCACCTGACGCGGGTGCCCCTGACGCGGATGACAGCGAGGCCGCGCCAGCGTCAGCCGACGAGCAGCCCGAGGACGGGGAAGCCGCGAACGAGCAGGCCGAAGCACTGGATGAAGACAGCCTGCGCGCCACACTTACGGACCGCGTGACGGATCTGGAAGAGGGCGATGCCGACCGGCGCATGATCTATGCCCATGTCGATGAACAGGCCGTGGCCAGCGTGATTTCAGACTGGACCGGCATCCCTGTGGGTCGCATGGTCACGGATGAGTTGCGCGCCATTCTGGAACTGCCCGAGCGGTTGCGCGAGCGCGTCATCGGTCAGGACCACGGGCTGTTGCAGATCGCCAAGCGGATCGAAACCAACCGCGCGAAACTCGACAACCCCGGCAAGCCCATCGGCGTGTTCATGCTGTGCGGCCCGTCGGGCGTGGGCAAGACCGAAACCGCGCTGGCGCTGGCCGAGGCGATCTATGGTGGCGAACAGAATGTCATCACCATCAACATGTCCGAGTTTCAGGAGGCGCACACCGTCTCGGGCCTGAAGGGCGCGCCTCCGGGTTATGTTGGTTATGGCGAGGGCGGGCGACTGACCGAAGCGGTGCGGCGCAAGCCCTATTCGGTAGTGCTGCTGGATGAGGTCGAAAAGGCGCACCCGGATGTGCACGAGCTATTCTTTCAGGTCTTTGACAAGGGCATCATGGAGGATGGCACCGGGCGGCGGATCGATTTCAAGAATTGCGTGATCCTGCTCACCTCGAATGTCGGCACCGAAGTGATCATGGAGATGGCCGCCAAGGGCGAGACGCGCCCCGAAACCGATGTGCTGACCGCCGCCCTGCGCCCGCATCTGCAGCAGGTTTTTCCACCCGCACTGCTGGGGCGCATCGTGACCATCCCCTATTTCCCGCTCTCGACCGAGGTTCTGGCGGGGATCGTGAAGCTGAAACTCAACGCCATCGTTGGGCGAATGAAAACGGGTCATGGGGCAAAAATGGTTTACACCGATGCGGTGGTGGATCATATCGTGGACCAGTGCCGCGACCCGGATTCCGGTGGTCGGATGGTTGACAATATCATCACCAACACCATCCTGCCGGACCTGTCGCGCGCCGTGCTGACCCGTACCCTGGACGGAGTCGAGTTCTCGGATGTGCGCGTGGATATTGGCGCGGATGGATTTGTGTATGAGATCGAGTGACGGCTAACCCGACATGACGTGACGTTCATACGCTTCGGCCCTCGTGCTGAACGGGTGCCTTGTTGTTGTGTTTGTTCATTAAGGAAATTGGAAATGGGACAGGATTATTGCCAAGTCGGCTTTCAGACAGCCAATTTTTCCATGCAGGGAAAACAGAACTCCTATGATGTCGAGCAGGCGCTAGTGTATGTCGTCGAACTGGACAACCGGATCGCCGAAGAGACGGGCGTCGATCTGGTCTCGCTTGCGACTGTCGGAATCGACGCCTATGGCGTGACAAAGATCAAGAACTCACTGGGTTTGACGGGGCGGGCTTATGTGAAATCCCAAGGCGGAAAGCAATATCTGATCCTGAAGGGCAACCCCAGACACAGGCCGGTCTTGCGCGGAACGCGGTATCTGACGTCCAATCCCAATGTGGCGCATATTACCGTAGGGGCGAAATCGCTCGCGCGGGGCGTCGCGCGCGTGACGGGTATCGCCTTCATCGCTTATACGACACTGAATGTGATTGAACATCTGATGGCCAGTGACGATCCGCGGCTCAGTTCGCTGCTGGGCAACCTGGCCGCTGACATGACCAAATTTTTCATCGCAGCCGGAGCCGGATATCTGGCAGCACTGGCTGTCGGCACCGTGACCACAGTGGTCGCTGGGCCACTGGTCGCAGCCATCTTTGTGGGGGTGGCAACGGGGATCGTGCTGGACAGGCTGGACAGGAAATATGGCCTGACCGAAAAACTGGTGCTCGCGATTGAGCAGGCTCAGGTCCAAGTAGAACGCCCCTTCGCGCGCCTCGCCCGAGAGATCAACCGCTGGGAGCGCTGGCTTATCGACGACGCTATCCGCCAAAGCGTACGCTTCCGATGAGTCGCCCGCTTGCCCTTGGTGTTCTGGGTGTCTTTGCGATCCTGTTTCTGGCGGCAGCGTGGTGGGGGTGGTCAGATCTGCGCGGCTGGCGCGCGGCGATGGCCACCTGCACCACACCACTGGTGATCGAGCAGTCCTCATTCTGGATGATGGGCATGGCCGCGATCGCTGTGCTGCCACTATTGGGTGCAACCGCGAATGTCATGGTGCACCGGGTGCTGTTCAGCCTGCTCATCATCTGGGGGCTGGGGGTGCCGATGCTGAGCTATATCACCTTTCTGTCGCAGGCCGAGGCTCTGGGTTATGTGGTGCCTCAGGGCGCGCGTGTTCTGTTGTTTGGCGATTTCAGCCTGCATGCACCGGCCTGTTCGTGACAAGGCTATCTGCCGGTCATTCCTGCCACAGGTGCAATCACGCATGTGCGGTCATCACGGCAACAGCCTGTCGTGAAAATTTTTCTATGCGGATTCGGTTATGGGCCATATCATGCATGCATGTTCTGGCCCGGTGTCAATTGGTCCGAGAAGGGGATATTTTCATGTCCCGTCTATCCTGTTGGGCCGGTCCCGCGCCGTGATGACCCGGACGCTTTGCACGGGCGCAGTCTCGCAGGGGACGCACGTCAAGA
>SKRW01000016.1 GCA_007118295.1 Paracoccaceae bacterium
AACGCGCCCGAGGTGGAAATCTGCGAGAATGGCGAGGTCCGCGTCGATGGCGCGATGACGATTCGCGACCTGAACCGGACAATGGACTGGTCGCTGCCGGATGAAGAGGCTGTGACGGTTGCCGGGCTGGTGATCCACGAGGCGCAGACGATCCCGGAACAGGGGCAGGTGTTTTCGTTTCACGATTGCCGCTTTGTCATCCTCGAACGCGAAGGCAATCGCATCACGAGGCTGAGCTTGCGGATGGTTGACCCGTCCCCCTGAGGAACCGCCCGATCAGGCACCCAACGCCGCGACCAGCCGCCGGGTTGCCATTTCCCAGCTATGGCTTTCTGCCGTGCGGCGCGCGGCCACACGCATCGCACGTTGCTGCCCGGCATCCAGTGCGGCATACTGCACAACCGCCGCCGCGAACTCGGCAACATCCCAGCCGCACAGATAGCCGTTCACGCCGGTAACCATCAGGTCCGGCCCTGCCCCGGCCATGCTGGAAATGACAGGTGTGCCGCAGGACTGCGCTTCGAGAATCGGCAAGCCGAACCCCTCTTCCAGTGATGGGAACAGCCACAGATCGCAGGACTGATAAAGCGCCGGAATCGTGGTCTGCGACGGTTTGTGATGAAAGGCAACATCAGGGTGACGCGTCACTGGCGTGACGTCTTCCTCAGCGCTGAAACAGACAAAGCGCGCGGCGACGCCCTGCGCGGCCAGATGCTCTTTCAATGTGAACACCAGCGCGGAATTCTTGAACGGTGGCGCGGAATAGATGAACCCAAGCGTCAGCACCGGATTGTCCCGCTCGGGCACAAAGGTGAAATGATCCGTATCGACCGCATTCGCGATCACGGCGTCCGCCCTGGGACCGTGGTTCGTCTCGACCATCCGCGCAACCCAGTTCGAGACAGCGATCTTGAAGGTCGGCGCCATATACGTTGCCGCCACCCGCGCCGGGTCCAGCCATGGCATCATCTCATAGCCCTGCATCAGATGCACCCGCCTGCCTGCAGAGTCTGGCAGGGCCATCGCCCATTCGACTGTTTCCCACCATGTCGCGATCAGGAAATCGGCATCAGGCACATCGGCGGATCGTACCGGCCCGCCCGCTGGCAGGATTTTCAGGTGATCTTCCATACCCGCAAAGAAATCCTTGCGCCCCTCGCTGCCCAGTGAGAAGCGCGCACGCCCGCGCAGCACATCACGCAGGCGGGGCGGCGGGGTGCGACGGGCGATAAACTGCACGCGGTGGCCCTGCGCCATCAGTTCCGCCCCGTATTGCGCCACGACACGGATACCGCCATTCAGGGTCAGTTCGGGAAGCAGAAAGGTGAAACGCGCCATGAACGTGACCTTTTCCTATTGAAGACGGGCCTGTGACCCAGTGATGCTGCGCGATAGCGCTGATCCGTGCTCAGGCTGCGGCGCTGCCGGTCAGCGACAGGAACACATCCTCAAGGCTGGCTTCCTCGCTGGTGACATCGACAATCTGCCCTCCGGCCTGCACCACGGCGGCCAGAATCTCGCCTGCGCTGACCTGCCCGCGCCGATAGGTCAGCGCCAGCCGTCCGTCCGGGCGCTGTTCCTGCGTGACCGATGGTGGCAGGTTCAAGGTATCGGGCATGGTGTCGAGGCGAAGCAGCAGCGTCTTGGCATCCAGCCGGCCCAGCAATGCCTCGGTCCGGTCGCGCACAACCACACTGCCATGGTCGATGATGGCGATCTCGTCACACATCTCTTGCGCTTCTTCCAGATAATGCGTGGTCAGGATGATCGTCATGCCTTGCGCATTCAGCTTGCGCACATTGACCCAGAGCATCTGGCGCAATTCGATATCCACCCCGGCGGTCGGTTCGTCCAGCACCAGCACCTGTGGGCCGTGAACCAGCGCCTTGCCCAGCAGCAACCGCCGCCGCATCCCCCCCGACAGCGTGCGCGCATAGGCTTCTGCCTTGTCCGCCAGCCCGATCAGTTCCAGAATTTCATCGGTGCGCCGCTGAGCCTTTGGCACGCCATACAGCCCCGCCTGCACATCCAGCGCGCCGCGCGGGGTAAAGAACGGGTCGATGTTCAGTTCCTGCGGCATGACCCCGATGGCCGCGCGCGACTGGCGCGGGTTCACATCCTGATCGAAGCCCCAGATGCGCACCTGACCGCTGGTCTTGGTCACCAGCCCCGCCAGTATGTTGATAAGCGTCGATTTGCCCGCGCCATTCGGCCCCAGAAGCCCGAAAATGCTGCCCGCCGGGATCGACAGGTCCACAGCTTTCAGCGCCTCTTTCGGGGCGGAGCCTTTCTGCCCGGCATAGGTTTTGCGCAGGCCCGTGATTTCGATGGCATTGACCGTCATCTGCTGCCTTTCTGTGGTGTCTATGGCATAGATAACAGCCCAAGGCAGAATGGAAAGCGCCTTGACGTGCAAGCGGGTTGACCTTGGGCGGATCGGTGTTCAGGCTGTAGGCTGAACATTTTACGCAACGGAGGCGGACCATGCAGGAGTTGTTGACATCATTTGACGGGCGCATCCGCAGGGGCCAGTACTGGCTGGGAATCATTGTGCTGGTCGTCGCTCTCGTGATCCTCTTCGCCATTATCGCGATACTCTTTGGCGACTCGTTCTTTTCACGGCTGCTGACCCTTCTGATCACGCTGGGCTTTGTGTATCCATGGCTGGCGCTCGGGGCCAAGCGGCTTGCGGACCGGGGCCAGCCGCCGATGCCGAAACTTGCGATCTTTGTCGCACCCGGCCTGCTGCTGAACCTGATCGACACGTTCCGCATCGGCTATCGCCCGATACCCGGTGTCGCCGGGGGCGAAATGATGCCGGGCACCCTGTCAATGGTGATCGGGCTGATCAGCCTGGGTGTCGGCATCTGGGCGCTGATCGAACTGGGCATCCTCAAGGGTGATCCGGAACCGAATGCCTACGGCTCGCCCCCTGCTTGAGGCTTGTGGCACCAGCCCCACTTGCTGTATCACCGCCCAAAGCCAGAACGAGGTTCGTCCCATGACCACCACCCCGCAACACGACGCCCCCGAGACAGAGATCGTCACCACGATGCGCGTGTGCTGCGACGGCGGCGAAGGCGCGCTGGGGCATCCGCGCGTGTGGCTGTCGATCAGCCATGACAGCGGCATGGTCGAATGTCCCTATTGCGACAAGCGGTTCATCCACAAGGATTGGGCAGACAACCGCGCGGCCTGACCCCGGCACAGGCTGACTCTGGCCTTTGCCCGGCGGATGGCTAGTATGTGCCCAACGCAAACACGGGGGCGCATATGACATTCGGCAAGGGCAGCCATCTGCATCTGATCGACGGCTCGGCCTATATCTTTCGCGCCTACCACGCGCTGCCGCCGCTCACGCGGAAATCCGACGGGTTGCCGGTCGGGGCAGTGGCGGGGTTTTGCAACATGCTGTGGCGCTATCTGGGCGAGAATGGCGCAAGCGCGGACGCGCCCACCCACGCCGCAGTGATTTTCGACTATTCGTCGAAAACCTTTCGCAACGAGATTTACGACCTCTACAAGGCCAACCGGCCAGAGCCGCCCGAAGACCTGCGCCCGCAGTTTCCGCTGACGCGCGATGCCAGCCGCGCCTTCAACCTCGCCACCATCGAGATCGAGGATTTCGAGGCCGATGACATCATCGCCACCCTTGCCCGGCAGGCGCGCGAGGCAGGGGGGCGTGTGACCATCATCTCGTCCGACAAGGACCTGATGCAGCTTGTCGGCGGCGGGGTCGAGATGCTGGATGCGATGAAGAACAAGCAGATCGGTGTCGAGGAAGTGCGCGAGAAATTCGGCGTCGGGCCTGAGCGCGTCGTCGATGTGCAGGCGCTGGCGGGCGATTCGGTCGATAATGTGCCCGGCGCGCCAGGGATCGGGATCAAGACCGCCGCGCTTCTGATCAACGAATACGGCGATCTGGAAACGCTGCTGGAACGCGCAAGCGAAATAAAGCAGCCCAAGCGCCGCGCAGCCCTGATCGACAATGCCGATCTGATCCGTATCTCGAAACGTCTGGTCCTGCTGGATGACCAGACGCCGCTGGATTTCACCCTCGACGATCTGGAGGTGCGCGCGCCCGATTCTGCCGCATTGCTGGAGTTCCTGAACGGCATGGAATTCCGCACCCTGACCCGCCGCGTGGCCGAAACTCTGGGCGCGACCCCGCCCCCGGCCCCCGAGGTGACGCCTGCCGCCAGCGCAGACGACCCGCCCGATGCCCCGGCCATGACAGATGCAGAGTATATCTGCATCCGCGATATGGACGAATTGCAAGGGTGGATCACGGAAATCTACGAACACGGCTATGTGGCGATCGATACCGAGACCACCTCGCTGGACGAGATGCGCGCGGAACTGGTGGGCATTTCGCTATGTGTCACGCCGGGGCGCGCGGCCTATGTGCCGCTGCAACATCGCGCCAAAGGGGACGATCTGTTCGGCAGCGATGACCTGATCGCGGGGCAGTTGGGTCTGAGTGACGTCCTGACAGCGCTGAAACCGGTGCTGGAGGACGCGAGCGTGCTCAAGATCGGGCAGAACATGAAATATGATGCCAAGATCTTTGCGGGGCTGGGGATCAGCGTCGCGCCTATCGATGACACGATGCTGATGTCCTATGCGCTGCATGGCGGGCTGCACGGGCATGGGATGGACGCGCTGTCCGACCGCTATCTGAATCACCAGCCCATCGCGATCAAGTCCTTGCTGGGGTCGGGCAAGTCGGCGATCACATTTGACCGCGTCAGCATCGAGGAGGCGACCCCCTATGCCGCCGAAGATGCAGATGTCACACTGCGGCTGTGGCAGATGTTCAGACCGCGCCTGCATGCGGCACAGGTGACACGGGTCTACGAGACACTGGAGCGCCCGCTGGTGCCGGTTCTGGCCGCGATGGAACGGCGCGGGATCAAGGTGGACCGCGATGTGCTGTCGCGCATGTCGAACGCCTTTGCGCAGAAGATGGCCGGGCTGGAGGCGGAAATCCACGAACTTGCAGGAGAGCGCTTCAATGTGGGCAGCCCCAAGCAACTGGGCGAGATCCTGTTTGACAAGATGAGCCTTGCGGGCGGCAAGAAAGGCAAGACCGGGGCCTATGCCACGGGTGCGGATATTCTGGAAGATCTGGCCGCCGAGGGGCATGACCTGCCCGCCCGCGTGCTGGACTGGCGGCAACTTTCCAAGCTGAAATCGACCTATACGGATGCGCTGCAGGACCATATCCACCCCGAGACAGGTCGCGTGCACACCTCCTATGTGATTACGGGTGCGGTGACGGGGCGGCTAGCCTCGACCGATCCGAACCTGCAGAATATCCCGATCCGGTCCGAGGAAGGGCGGCGTATCCGCACGGCCTTTGTCGCAGAGCAGGGTCGCAAGCTGGTGGCGCTGGATTACAGCCAGATCGAGTTGCGCATTCTGGCGCATATCGCGGATATCGACGCGCTGAAATCAGCCTTTCGCGAGGGGCAGGATATCCACGCGATGACCGCGTCCGAGATGTTCGGCGTGCCGATGGATGAGATGACACCAGAGGTCCGGCGTCAGGCCAAGGCGATCAATTTCGGGGTGATTTACGGCATTTCCGGCTTTGGACTGGCGCGCAACCTGCGCATACCCCGCGCCGAGGCGCAGGCCTTTATCGACACGTATTTCGAGCGATTCCCCGGCATTCGCGCCTATATGGATGCCACCATCGCCTATGCGCAGAAAGAGGGGCGGGTCGAGACCCTGTTCGGACGGCGCATCCATACACCCGAGATCAACGCCAAGGGGCCTGCCGCCGGGTTCGCCAAGCGCGCCGCGATCAATGCGCCAATACAGGGCACTGCCGCCGATATCATCCGGCGGGCGATGGTGCGGGTCCCGGAGGCGATTGCGGATCTGCCCGCGACCATGCTGTTGCAGGTGCATGACGAACTGGTGTTCGAGGTTGCGGAAGATGCGGTCGCGGCGACCATTGCGCGCGTCCGCGAGGTGATGGAAGGTGCCGCAGAGCCCGTGTTGCGGCTGGATGTGCCGCTGGTGGTGGATGCCGGGATCGGGGACAACTGGGCCGAAGCGCATTGATCGGGGTTTGTGGGTGAACCTGCCCCTGACGGGGCAGGTTCACCCACACTACGCGCGTGTCAGCACCTCGAACCGGTCCACATCGACCATGCCGTGATCGGTGATCTTGAGATGCGGGATCACCGGAAGCGCGATAAAGGCCAGTTGCAGGAAGGGCTCGTCCAGCGTGACGCCAAGCCCGCGCGCCGCATCGCGCAGGGCGCGCAGGCTTGCATAGACCTGTTCATGCGACTGCAGGGACATCAGCCCCGCGACAGGCAGCGGCAATTCGGCCAGCACCTCGCCCCCCCCTGCCACGACAAAGCCGCCCTCGATCTGCGACAGCCGGTTCACGGCGCAGGCGAGATCCGTGTAATCGACCCCGACCGCGACGATATTGTGGTGGTCATGCGCGACAGTCGCAGCAATCGCCCCGCGTTGCAGCCCGAAACCCCGCACGAACCCGGTGGCAATATTGCCATTGCGCCCGTGCCGTTCGATAACCGCGACGCGCGCCAGATCGCGCGTGGGATCGGGGCGCTTGTCGCCCCCGATGGCGGGAATGTCCTCGCGCAGATGCGCGGTGATGATCTTGCCCTCCAGAATACCGATGACCGGCGTATCCGGGTCCGCGCCGTCGCAGCGGAACTGGTCCGGCGTGAGCTGCGGCGCCTTGACCGACTGGCGGGCCACGGGCGGGAGGATCTCGCGCGCTCCAAACGCGGCCTCGTCCACGACCTGCCCGTGGCAAAGGACAAGTGCGGCGCGGCACTCGGCCAGATCCGGCAGCGCCACGATATCGGCGCGTTTGCCCGGCGCGATCTGACCGCGATCCTTGAGCCCGAACGCCTCGGCGGCTGACAGTGTGGCCGCACGGTAGACGGCAAGCGGGTCACACCCGGCAGCGATCAGGCTGCGGATCATGTGGTCCAGGTGGCCATGTTCGGCGATATCCAGCGGGTTGCGGTCATCGGTGCACAGGCACATATAGGGCGCGGTCAGTGGTGTGAGCAGCGGCGCAAGGGCCTGCATGTCCTTGCTGACGGACCCTTCGCGGATCAGGATGCGCAGACCCTTTTGCAGCTTTTCGAGCGCCTCCTCCGCTGATGTGGCTTCATGCTCGGTGCGGATGCCGGCGGTTATGTAGGCATTCAGGTCCAGCCCCGACAGAAGCGGTGCATGCCCGTCGATGTGACGCCCCGCAAAGGCATGAAGCTTGGCCATACAGCCCGGATCGCGGTGAATCACGCCGGGGAAATTCATGAACTCCGCCAGACCCAGCACGTGCGGATGACCGTCGAGTGCGCGCAGGTCATCGGCGTCAAGCGCCGCGCCTGCGGTTTCCATATGGGTAGAGGGCACGCAGGAGGACAGGTTCACGCGGATATCCATGACCGTGCGGGTGGCCGCGTCGAGGAAGTAGCGCACCCCCTCGGCCCCCGCGACATTGGCGATCTCATGCGGGTCGCAGATGGCCGTCGTCACGCCGCGCGGGGCCACACAGCGGTCGAACTCGAAGGGTGTGACCAGCGAGGATTCGATATGCAGGTGCGTGTCGATGAACCCTGGCACCAGAACATGGCCTGACAGGTTGATCACCTTGCGCCCTTCATAGTTGCCCAGACCCAGAATCACCCCGTCCGAGATGGCGACATCACCAGTCAGTCGCGCGCCGGTGACCATGCAGAGCGTTTCGGCGCCGCGCAGGACCAGATCTGCGGGGATTTCGCCGCGCGCAGCGGCAATGCGGGTTTCCAGCGTCATTGGGGCCTCCTCTCAGGGGTCATTCATGGCGGTCATAGCGGTCATGGGCCCGAGTATAGAGCGCGTAGTCTTCGGCGAACTGGATTTCCAGACGCGCGCGTAATTCAGGCGACAGGGTGACTGCCCAGTCGGGCGAGACATTGACCCGGTCCAGCATGATCTGCGTTTTCAGCCGGTCCTCCAGGAAGGCGACAAAGGCGGGCATCGCATCGTAGCGGTAGATATGATCGACCTGCGCGCCAGTCTGCGGGTGCGTCAGAAACCGCATCTGGCGACCGACAGCGGCAAAGGGGGGCTGTGGTTCGGCCAGATACCCTGCGACAAACGCGTCGAAGCTTAGGCCGCGTGTGCTGCGCGGCGTGCCGTTCAGCCATGACCCGTGGCGAAAGCGATACCAACTGCTCAGCCAGTCTTCGGGCTGGCGGATCAGGGCTGCGGTCTGGGGCAGATCCGACACGAAGATCTGGATGAATTTCTCCATCCGCCACTTGTAGCGGTGAAAGGTGCAATGCTTGATCTGTGGATCGCCCTGCGTGACGATATCGGCCTGCGAGGCCAGCGCCTGTTCCAGCGCCGTGCTGCCGGTCTTGGGGGTGGCCAGCAACACCAGCCCGTGTTTTTGGAAATAGAGCATGTTGTGGACGCGAGACCTTGAAACCTGCCCCTGTCCTAGCGGCTTTGGAGCGTGTCGTCCACTGATCCGCGTCTCAGGCGATGGGGCGGACCACAGTCACCGCATCGCAGGCCGCACCATGTTCACCATGTGCGGTCTTGTCCCAGTAAAACGGCGCGCGGACCAGTTCCCACAGGGCCTTGTAGACGGCCAGCACCGCCAGCGGGAAATAGGCATGCAGCGCCGGCAACCACAGCCGCAAGCCGCGATGCGCACGCGCGCGCAGCGCCAGAAAACCGATGCTCAGGGTCACAGCCTCGGCCAGCAGAAACACCCCCAGAAACCCCAGCAAGACAGGTGCGCCAAAGCTGGATTGCAACGGATGGCCCAGCCCCGCGAGCATCAGCCAGAAGCTCCAGAGCAGCGGGGCGAACATGAATTGCACAAGCGTGCCCAGAAACAGCAACTGCACACCTGCAAAGCGCCATGGCCCCAGTTGCCGCCAAAGCGTGACAGGCGCGCGCATATGCACCAGCCATGTCACGGCATAGCCCTTGAGCCAGCGCGACCGCTGTTTGACCCATGGCAACGCGCGGCAGGTCGCCTCTTCCAGCGTCACGGTGTCGAGGAGTTGCGTGTAATATCCATGCCGTGCCAGCCGGATGCCAAGATCGGCATCTTCGGTCACGTTATGCGCGTCCCAGCCACCCAGCCGTTCCAGAATATCGCGGCGGAAGAACAGCGTCGTGCCGCCCAGCGGAACCGCAAGCCCCAGGTGCTGCATGCCGGGCAGGATGACGCGGAACCAGCTTGCATATTCGATGGTGAAACAGCGCGACAGCCAGTTGGTGCGCGCATTGTAGAAATCAAGCACCCCTTGCACACAGGCCAGTTCCGGCGGTGCGGCCTGAAAGCAGCGCACCACGCGATGAATCTGGTCAGGTTCGGGGGCATCTTCGGCGTCATAGACCCCGATGATCGAGCCGCGCGCAAAGAGCATTGCGAAATTCAGGGCGCGCGGCTTGGTCTTCAGCGGTGCATCCGGCACCGGAATGACGCGGATCCAGCGCGGCAGGGGCGTTGCCTGCAGGGCTGCGCGCGTGGCGTGGTCATGCTCTTCGACCACCAGCAGGATATCCAGCAATTCGCGCGGCCATGTCAGGCGCGACAACCGGTTGATCAGACGTGGCACCACGCGCGGTTCGTTGTAAAGCGGCACCATGATCGACACGATGGGTTTGCGCGCCCGCACGAGCGGTGTTGCGACACTTGCGCCGGGTTCTTTCGGCCTGCGATGCGCGGCAATGGCGGCGGCAAGCTTCAGCGCCGAGGTCAGAACCAGCACCATTGTGGCGAACAGCGTCAATACCGCGAGCATCCCAAGCGGTGCGGATATGGCCAGCCCGATCAGCGCTGCAAGCGCGACTGTCAGCACCCGGCCAAAGCGGCGCGATTGCATCACGCGGCAACTCTCTGCCTCCTCTACGCAGGTTTCTGCCCAGAGTTTCAGACGGTTGCGCCGCGTCCGCAGAATGATGGCATGCAGGTCACTTTCACTGACAAGTGCCATGGCGACCGGCCCGAACAGCGCCTGAAGCCGGGGGCGGTGGCAGTCGAACTGCGCAGGCCGTGCGCAGGCGATGACGGTCACATCTCCTGCCCGGACCCATGGCAGACACATCAGCGTCAGGCAATTCTGCACACCCAGCCGATCCATGAGTTGCGGGTCGGGCAGACGGGTTTCGGCAGTGAGAAAACTGGTCTGATACTGGCGCGACAGCGCCTCGGTCACCTGCGCCTCGGTCGCGAGTCCATGTGCGATCAGGATATCGCCCAGAACCCCGGCCTGCTGCGACTGCAGATGCAGCGCACGGACCAGATCTTCGCCCGAGATGGCACCCATGTCCTGCAGGATCTGGCCAAGAGGGGCGCGCCCCGCCCCTGCGCGGCGCGAGACAACAAGTTCGAGCGGTGCCTGCCCGTGCACCGGACGCGCCTGTGGTTTCCGTTGCACTGCGCCCTGTCGCATGTCGCCCACCCGTGCCATCCACCGCCATTAGGCGAAAGAGGGGTAAACAAAGCGTTAAGTGCAGGGTATCAGGCGGTGGCCTTGCGCAGAGCCATCGATTCGGCAAAGCGTTCGAACAGGTAAAAGCTGTCTTGCGGGCCGGGGCTGGCCTCGGGGTGGTGCTGGACCGAAAAGACCGGCTTGTCCTGCATGCGTATCCCGCAATTCGACCCGTCAAACAGCGAGATATGCGTCTCGATCACGCCCTTGGGCAGGGTCTGGCTGTCTACCGCAAAGCCATGGTTCATCGAGGTGATCTCGACCTTGCCGGTCTCGCGGTCCTTGACCGGGTGGTTCGCGCCATGATGGCCGTGATTCATCTTGATCGTCTGCGCCCCGAGTGCCAGCGCCAGCATCTGATGCCCAAGGCAGATACCGAACACCGGCAGGTCTGCAGCCAGAACCTCGCGAATCATCGGCACGGCATATTCGCCGGTCGCCGCGGGATCGCCCGGCCCGTTCGACAGGAAAACCCCGTCGGGCTTCAGCGCCAGCACATCTTCGGCAGTCGCGGTCGCGGGCAGGACCGTCACATCACACCCCGCCGAGGCAAGACAGCGCAGGATATTGCGCTTGGCACCGTAATCGATGGCCACGACCTTGTGCTGCGGGTTGGTCTGGCGCGTGTAGCCCTGTGGCCAGGCCCAGCGCATCTCGTCCCAGCGGTAGCTTTGCGCGCAGGTCACGTCCCGCGCCAGATCCAGCCCGACAAGCCCTTGCCACGCGCGCGCCCTCGCGACCAGCGCCGCAATGTCGAAATTGCCGTCCGGGTCATGGGCCAGCGCCACATGCGGCGCGCCTTGCTGGCGGATGGCACGGGTCAGGCGGCGCGTGTCCAGCCCCCCGATACAGATACGCCCACGCCGTTCCAGCCAGCTTATCAGCCCTTCGGCCGCGCGCCAGTTCGAGGGCAAGGTCGGGTCCCATTTCACCACCATGCCTGCCGCGACAGGTTCGGCGGTTTCGTCATCGTCGGGATTGACCCCGACATTGCCGATATGGGGAAAGGTAAAGGTCACGATCTGGCCCGCATAGGACGGATCGGTCATGATTTCCTGATAGCCGGTCATCGCCGTGTTGAAACACAGCTCTGCCACCGTCTCGCCCGTGGCACCAAAACCGCGCCCGTAAAAGATGGTGCCGTCGGCCAGGGCAAGGCAGGCGGTGGGTCTGGGGGTCTGGGCTGACATGGGGGTGCTCCGTCTGATCGGGATCGGGATCGGGCGAACCCATATGCCGCGGGGCGCGATTAATCAAGCACGCTTGCCGCGCGCTCACAGGGGCGCTAGAACCAGTGACCCGAGTATATGCCAGACAGGAGCGCCCCATGTCGCTGCGCGAGACGATCACGCGAGAATTGAAGACCGCGATGAAGACGCGCGACACAGAAAGGTTGTCCACCTTGCGGCTGATCAACGCCGCGATCAAGGATCGCGAAATTGCCGCGCGCGGTGACGAACGCGTCCAGGAATTGAGCGATTCTGATCTGATGGCCGTGCTGACCCGCATGGTCAAGCAGCGCCGCGCCTCTGCCCGTGCCTATGAAGAAGGCGCACGGCTGGATCTGGCCGAAAAGGAAATGGCCGAGATCACGGTGATCGAAAGTTTCCTGCCCCGACAACTGACCGATGCCGAGTTGGAGGCCGCAGTCACAGAGGTTATCGCGCGGACCGGTGCCAGTTCCGTGCGTGACATCGGCAAGGTCATGGGCGCGCTGAAGGCCGAGTATTCCGGACGGATGGATTTCAGCAAGGCAGATGTGCTGATCAAAAGCAAACTTGCCTGACCGGGCGCATTTGCAGTGGCCATTTCAGGACGCGCGCTATCTCCAGAGTATATGCTACAGGAGGTACACATGCAGATCACCCGTTTTTCCCTGACCCTCGCCGGGGCCGTGTTCGCAAGCAGCGCCGCGCTGGCTGAAACCTTTGAATACATGGTCGGCGACATGACCTTTGAAGGCTATATCGCCCGGCCCGACGGCGACGCACGCGGAACCGTGCTGATCATTCACGACTGGGACGGACTGAATGCGCATGAAATCGCGCGCGCCGATGCCATGGCCGCCGAAGGCTATGTGGGCGTTGCGCTGGATCTGTTCGGGCGCGATGCGGTTCTCGAAGAGATGTCGGACTATCAGCGCGAGACTGGCGCGCTCTATGCCGACCGGGCAGAGTTCCGCGCCCGCATTGCAGGCGGGGTCGCAGCAGCCGGTGCGCTGGATGATGTGCCAGCGCAGATGGTTCTGACGGGGTATTGCTTTGGCGGGGCCGCCGCACTGGAAGCCGCGCGGGCAGGCATGGACCTGACCGGGTTCGTCAGCTTTCACGGCGGTCTGGGCACCCCCGAGGGGCAGAATTACACCGCCACGTCAGCGCCGGTACTGGTGCTGCATGGCTCTGCCGACCCAGTGTCAGGCATGGCCGATCTGGCCGCCCTGATGGACGAGTTGCAGGCGGCGGGCGTGCCGCATGGGGCGCAAATCTTCGGGGGCGCGCGGCACTCCTTCACGGTCGAAGGCTCGCGCGACTGGGATGCAGAGGCAAATGCCGGGGCCGAGGCCGCAGTGCTGGGCTTTCTTGACGCGCGGTTCTAAGCGCTGGCGTCTGCCACACGGGCCCAAGCTGCGGGCGGCCCTTGCAGGGAGCCCGTGCAGCGCTGGCCGCAGGCACACCCGCAGAGGCCGCACAACGCGGCCACTCTGTCGCTGCACGACGTCTTGACGGGGGCGCCCCCGCGTGGCGCGCGGGTGGGTGAGCGGGGCGCGCCACGCGGGCGCTTTGCGACGACTGGACCAGAACGGCGCTGTCAATTTGCGTTTCTTCAGCCCGCACAAAACATGCCGCGCGCAACAGGGCGTCATCGATCCTCAGATCGAGTAGCGCGCTTCAGCCAGCGAATCCTGCCGCAACCGCGTCTCGAACGCGCGCGAGATATGGTCCTTGAGCGCCTCATAGGCGGCATCGCCATCGCTCGCGGCAATCGCTTCCACAATGGCGCTATGCTCTTCCAGCGTCTGCGATCCGCGCCCCTCGAACGACAGCGAGGTCGTCGCCAGAAGCGCCATCGACCGGTGCACCAGATCCAGTTGCTGCACCAGATAGCGGTTATGCGACGCCAGATGGATCTGCTTGTGAAACCGCTTGTTCGCACGGCTGAGCGCCGGGGGGTCATCGACCAGCAGGCGGTCTTCCTCGATCATCGCCCGCAACAGGCGCACTTCCTCGACCGTGGCATGGCGTGCCGCCAGCCTTGCTGCCAGCCCTTCCAGTTCTGACCGGACGCAATAAAGCTCCGCCAACTGGTTATGGTCCAGCGAGGCGACAATCAGCGACCGCCCGTCACGCGACAGCAGGGATTGCGTTTCCAGCCGCTGCAAGGCCTCGCGGATGGGGGTGCGCGAAACGCCGAAACGCTCTGCCAGTTCCGATTCGACCAGCCGGTCACCCGGTTTGTAGACCCCCACATCGATGGCTTCGAGAATCAGCGTATAGGCGTCTTTCAGGGATTTGGGTTCAGTCATCAGTATCCTGCATTCGTGCTTTCCCTTCACAAAAGCCGGGATTGGACGGCTTTACAAGCCTCTATCCTTGCGCGCGCGTCGTCGGGCGTTACATTGCGCACCATGCCAGCGGAATTTTTCAGCCAGACGCGCGTCTGGGTCTTTGACCTCGACAATACGCTCTACCCGCCCGAAATGCGGCTGTTCGACCAGATTGAACAGCGCATGGTGGCCTATGTCATGCAGACCCTTGGCGTGACCCAGCCCGAGGCCAACCGCTTGCGCGCGCAGTATTGGGCAGACTACGGCACCACGCTGGCCGGGCTGATGCGCCTGCACGATCTGGACCCGCTGCCCTATCTGGAAGCTGTGCATGACATCGATTTTTCCGTGCTCTCGCCCGATCCGGATCTGCGCGCGCGGCTCAGTGACCTGCCGGGGCGGCGGATCATCTATACCAATGGATCAGAGCCCTATGCCCGGCGGGTGATCGCGGCGCGCGGCCTTGATGGGCTGTTTGACGCGGTTTACGGGGTCGAACATGCGCAGTTTCGCCCCAAGCCCGAACAGCAGGCCTTTGCCGAGGTCTTTGCCCGCGATGGACTGGACCCGACCCGCGCGGCCATGTTCGAGGATGACCCCCGAAATCTGGCCGCCCCCCATGCGATGGGTCTGCGCACGATCCATGTCGCGCCGGAACCGCTGGAGGCACCGCATATTCACCACCATACCGACAATCTTGCGGGGTTTCTGGCGCAGCTTATGCGTTAGGCGCACCATTTGGTCTGCGACAACGCGCCATGCTGCGTGCCGCCGCTGAAAAGATATATCAGCCTTGCAACATAGTGAGGTATCAGATGACCGCAACGTTTGACACAACTCAAGCCCCCCGCTCCCCCGCCCGCGACGATGACGAACCCTGGCCAATCTGGGCCGCGCTGATGGTTTTCCTGAATGTGGTGGTCATTGCCACCATGCAATTCGGGCTGCCGGGGCTGGTCAGCGTCATGGCTTGCGCCGCTATCGCGATGCTGGGGATCCTTGTTCTGATCGTGATGGGCTAGCGCAGTCCGTGGCGACGGCCCGGCCTGCGCGCCTGCGTCCCATTGCGCACACCGCGCGGCGGGATATGCTGATGCAGATGTCATGCAGAGAGGCCAGACATGCGCGAGCACTTTGATATTGTCGTCTCCGGGGGTGGGATTGCCGGCCTTACGGCAGCCGCTGCCTTTGGCAGTGCAGGCTATTCGGTGCTTTGCGTGGACCCGACCCCGCCCGTCATGGCAGAAAGCGACCCGGCCTCGGACTTGCGGACCACGGCCTTTCTGCAACCCTCGGTAAAGGTTCTCGAAGCTGCGGGTTTGTGGGAGCGATTCGCCGCACATGCGATGCCACTGCAAGTGATGCGCATCGTTGACGCGGGCGGCGAGACGCCCGAACCCCGCGTCAGCCACGATTTCGACGCGTCTGATATTTCGGACCAGCCGTTCGGGTGGAACCTGCCCAACTGGCTGCTGCGCCGGGAATGCGTGGCGCGGTTGTCAGAGTTGGACACTGTCCGTTTTCGGCCCGGAATCGGCACAACCACCCTGCTGACCCGCGAAACAGAGGCGCTGGTCGGGCTGTCGGATGGCACCCGTGTCAGCGCGCGCCTGCTGATCGCGGCAGATGGTCGCAACTCACCCATGCGCGCGGCGCTGGGCATTGGTGTGCGGACCACACGCTTCGGGCAAAAGGCGTTGGCCTTTGCCGTCACCCACCCTGTGCCGCATGACAATGTCTCGACCGAGATTCACCGCTCGGGCGGGCCTTTCACCTTTGTGCCCCTGCCCGACCGTGACGGCCAGCCCTGTTCGGCCATCGTCTGGATGGAAACCGGTGCCGAAGCGCTGCGCCTTGCCGCCTTGCCGGTAGATGCGTTCGAGGTCGAGATGGGCCGCCGGTCCTGTGGCCTGTTCGGGCCGCTGAAACTGGCCTCGCGCCGCACCGTCTGGCCGATCATCAGCCAGATCGCCGAACGGTTCAATGGCGAACGCACGGCCCTTATGGCCGAAGCGGCCCATGTCGTGCCGCCTATCGGCGCGCAGGGGCTGAACATGTCGCTGGCCGATCTGACCGCATTGATGGACCTTGCCACCCCCGACGGGCTGGGCAACCCTGTGATGCTGCACGCCTATCACCGCAAACGCTATCCGGATGTGGCGCTGCGTGTCGCCGGTGTGGGCATGCTGAACCGCGCCTCGATGATCACCGCACGCCCGTTGCGCGATGCCCGCGCCACGATGCTGAACGCGCTCTATTCCACAGCCCCGGTGCGCCGCGCCTTGATGCAGATGGGCATCGGCGTGCGTTGAACGCCAGACCAGACGGAACCTGACCTTTGGTGGCAAGGTATAAGGCGGGGCATGGCCGCGCGCGCGGCACTGCTCTGCAATATTGTGGCGGCGCAAAGGCGACCAACGGGCGAGCCGGCAACCTCACGGCATATGGCATCGGGCTTGCGCGGTTTCTGCAGGCAAGGCGCGGGGGGCGCTTGCAAAATGCGTCATAGCCGAATAGTTTAGAATAATTCTAATTCCGTGACGCCATGTCTGACCCCACCCTGCTACTTGTTTTCATTGCGGCCCTGATCACGGCCCTTGCCACCGGGCTGGGGGCCTTGCCGCTGCTGGCAATGCGACAGGTTTCGCCGAAAACGCTTGCCCTCGGAAACGCCGTTGCCGCCGGGCTGATGCTGGCGGCGACCTTTTCGCTGGTGGTCGAAGGCTTCGACTTTTCCGCCCCGCGCACGTTGCTGGGGCTATTGCTGGGGTTGGGTGGCATCTGGCTGGCGAAACGGTATTTCGACGGCAAGGACGGTGTGAGTCTGGCCAACACCAATGGCGCGGATGCGCTGAAAATCCTGCTGATCATGGGGGTTATGACCGTCCATTCTGCAGCCGAAGGGGTAGGTGTGGGCGTGGCCTATGGGGGTGGGCGCGAGTTGGGCGATTTCATCACCATCGCGATTGCGCTGCATAATGTGCCCGAGGGGCTGGCGATTGCACTGGTCATGGTGCCGCGGGGAGCGTCAGTTGGCAAGGCGGCGTGGTGGTCGATCCTGTCATCGGCACCGCAACCGCTGCTTGCAGTCCCGGCCTTTCTGTTCGTTCTGACCTTTGCACCTTTCCTGCCCATCGGGCTGGGGCTGGCCGCAGGGGCGATGCTGTGGATGATCTTTTCCGAATTGCTGCCCGAGGCGGGTGAGGTGGCGGACCATTCGACCATCGGTGTGGTCGTGACGCTGTCCTTTACCTGCATGATGGGCCTGACGCTGGTTTTGGGCTGACCGACCATTGCCCCGCCGGCCTGCGTGCCCCATATCAGGAGCATGCTGAAACTTACACCTTTTATCCTGCTGCTGATCTACGGACTGGTGATGTACTGGTTCTCGTCCTGGCGCACGCGGCAGGAACTGGACCAGCGGTCCTCGCCACTGGCCGATGCACGGCTGAAGCGGTTGACCGACCGCTTTGCCGATGCTGTGGGCGTCAAGAAGATCGCAGTGCATATCTACGAGATCGAGCCTGTGAACGGGCTGGCGGCCCCCGATGGCCGGATTTTCATCACGCGCGGGTTCTACAACAAATATCGCCAGGGCGAAGTGTCGGCAGAAGAGATGGCCTCGGTCATCGCGCATGAACTGGGCCATGTCGCCTTGGGGCATACGCGCAAGCGGATGATCGATTTTTCGGGCACCAATGCCATCCGGATGGCGCTGGCGACTGTGTTCAACCGTTTTCTGCCGGGGCTGGGGGCGATCGTCGCGAATTTCATCACGACGCTTCTGATGGCACGGCTGAGCCGCGATGACGAATACGAGGCCGATGCCTATGCATCAGCGCTGCTGGTCAAGGCCGGAATCGGCACCGACCCGCAGAAGACCCTGTTTCGCAAACTTGACAAGCTGGTCGGCATGGGCGGCGGTGCGCCCGCCTGGCTGCTGAGCCACCCCAAGAGCGACGAGCGTATCCGCGCGATCGAAGAGAACGAGGCGCGCTGGAAACTGTCACCAGAGGGGTAACCCCCGCGAGGGGG
>SKRW01000283.1 GCA_007118295.1 Paracoccaceae bacterium
GCATGAACCACCGACCAGCGCAGCACCATATCACTACGTCATTCACGTTATTGACGCGCAAGGCGGGCATGTGATGCATCGCCAGACGCCAGACCTCTCATAGACCGGGACCACTCATGTTTCATTCATTGACGGAACTCGCACAAGACGCCGGCCATCTTGCAATGTCGCATTTCGGGCGATTGTCAGCCACATCGATTGACATGAAAGGCCCGCTGGATCTGGTGACGATTGCCGATCGCGATGTCGAAACGCTGATCCAGCAACGTTTACAACGCGACTACCCTGATGACGGTGTGTTCGGGGAAGAAGGCTCTGCCATCACCGGCACATCGGGGCGGATCTGGGTGGTCGACCCAATCGACGGGACATTCAATTTCGTGCGCGGTGGGCGCCAATGGGCCATCTCTATCGGGCTTTATGACAATGGGAAACCGGTCTGGGGGATTGTTCACGCTCCTTCGGCTGGGATCACGATCACAGGTGGTCGTGACGACGCGCCCAGACTGAATGGCGACGTCATGCCGAAACTGGCACCGTTTGATCCGCGACGCGCGGCAGTGGGCGTTTCGCTTGGCAATGACTGTCCTGCAAGCGAGCGTGTTGAAATCATGCGGTTCCTGCTGGAAGATTCCGGTATGATGTTCCGCAACTGCAACTCTGCGACCCACGCCCTGATCGAACTTGCGACGGGCGAGGTCGATGGTCACATTGGGTATGGGGAAAGCACCTGGGATGTGATGGCGCTTTGGCCTGTCCTTGTGGCGCTTGGTGCCGTGTCGACCCTTGACTGGGCGACGCAACCGCTTGAGAAGAAGATGCGTTATGTCATTGGCAAGCCCGAAGTGGTCGAGGCCTGCCGCCATCTGGCCTGATATGGTCGTGCATTCTGTGCAAAATGGCGTCATATCTGGGCAAGTGCTGGAAGATCCCCTTCTTGCCCAGCAGTCCGTCTGAAAGGCATCGATGCACCCATTGATTGTGCTTCTCAATCTGGCCGCGGCAGTTCTGCTGCTGCTCTGGGCCGTGCGCATGGTCCGCACAGGCATGGAACGTGCCTTCGGATCGGGCCTGCGCGATAGCTTGCGACGGGCTGGCGGTGGCCTTGCGGGAATGTCGATGGTCGGACTGGTCATGGCCATGTTGCTGCAAAGCGCGACTGCCGTCGGCGTGTTGGCCGCTGGCTTTGTGTCTAGTGGCATGTTGACGGTTGCGGCAGGGATCGCAGCGCTCGTGGGTGCTGATCTGGGCTCTGCGCTCGTCGTGCGGGTTCTTGCGCTGGATCTGTCCGCATTGATCCCTGTATTCCTGCTTGTCGGATGCCTGTTGTTCCTGAAATCAGAGCGGCGGCGGACGCGGCAGTTCGGGCGGATAACGCTGGGGGTTGGGTTCATCCTTCTGTCCCTGTCCATGATTGGTCAGGCGACTGAACCGCTCCGCGCAAGCGAGGTTCTTCCGGGGGTCATTGCCTATCTGCAGCAAGATCCCATTACCGCGTTCGCTGTGGTCGCGGTGCTGACGCTGGTGATGCATTCCTCGGTTGCGATGGTGCTCTTGCTGGCCATGTTGGCGCAGGGCGGGTTGCTGCCTCTCGCAGCGGCTGTTCCGATGCTGCTTGGTGCAAACTTCGGGGCCGGGTTGATCGCGGTTTGGTTGACGCGAAGCATGAGCCCGCCCGCCCGCCGCGTTCCTGTGGGAAATCTGCTAATACGCGGGTTTCTGGCGATTCTGGCGCTTGTGATTCACTGGACGCTAGAGCCGGACCTGAGTGTTCTGGGCGCGCGCCCTGATGTTCAGATTGTGCATCTGCATCTGGTATTCAACACGGTTCTGGTGATCATCGCCCTGCCGCTGATTCCGGTCCTCGTAGGGTTGTCCGAGGCGCTCTTGCCAGAGGCAACCCCCGATGCGCAAGGCGACCACATCCGCAGTTCGGCGCTGGACAAGTCTGTAACAGACCGCCCCAGACTTGCCCTTGCATCGGCCAAACGCGAAATGCTTTTCATGGGCGAAGCCCTGAGCGAGATGTTTGCGGCTGTCATCGACGTCCTGCACACACCCAGCCCCGAGCAGATCGCGACACTCAAACGCCAAGGGTCAGACGTCAGTGCCCGGCATCGCGATATCAAGCTTTATCTTGCCGAACTGAATCGCAATGACCTTGACCCAGACGATGCGCAGCGCAGTTCCGAGTTGACGGATTTCGCCATCAACCTTGAACTGATCGGGGATATCATTGCCAAATCGCTGCTGTCGCTGGCGCAGGACAAGAACAAGCGTGACTTGCGGTTTTCCGAAGCGGGCTGGTCCGATATCCGGACGTTGCACGCGCGTGTGTCCGCAAACATGCAGTTGGCGCTGAATGTTCTAGTGTCGGGCGATATAGGCTCTGCGCGCGATCTGATGCGTGAAAAGGAACGGATGCGTCAGCTAGAGCGCGACAGCCTCGACCGTCATCTGCAACGTCTTTCCAGTGGAAACCCGGACAGTGTCGCCACGTCAGACCTGCACTTGCAAGCAGTGCGCGCATTGAAGGAAATCAATTCGCTGCTGGTCACTGTCGCGCATCCGATCCTCGCAGAACAGGGCATGATACTGAAAAGCCGCCTTGCTCCCGGAAATAGCTGAGGGTCGCCGCTGCTGGGGGCGTCCCTGATTGCCAACTCATGTCATATAACCAAAACTACGGGTCAAGCAGGCGGACAGGCCCGATTTACCGTGCCGTTGCCGGCGACAGATAATTTCGGCTGATCCAACCGGTGTTCCCGGTTGAATCCCTTACCTGATACCAGATGACATTGTTGCCGATGCACTCTGCCGCGCGTTCCGCCGCCTGCGCGTCATCGGGGTTGTCGCGCAAGCTGTTGCAGGTATTGACGCAGGCCTGTCTGTCGCGGTCATTCGCATTTGCTGCCGTGGGGCGTGCCGGGTCGCGAAGTGTGACGACCTCGCCCGCCGGAATCTGCCGGACGACGCGAGAAGACAGGCTCGCAGTGCTGCGCATATTCACAAAATTCTCGACATTCGAGATGCGCGCATCTGCCGTCTGCAACCAGCACGATCTCAGCGCAACCGTGCTCGGTCGCGCGGTCTGCACGATGGCCCTGAACGGGATATCAGATTCAGGCGGTAGTTCGGACAGGGGTGTGGATGGGGGAAAGGTCTGGCTTGCGCTGACATAGGTGACACGGTCCATCTGATCTTCGCCGATTGAGGCGGTTCCTAAAAAAGCGCCGAGGTCCCTCTCCCGAAACTGCCATTCTTCAGGCTCGTGAAAACGGATAGAGCACCCCTCGCTCGCTTCTTCGCGAAACCCGAAAGGTAAACTTGCGAATAGCGCCCCAGCGCGTTGTTCGATGGCAGCGGGCATCACTTCGAGGTATTCCAGCAGGTCTTCCGCAGGCCGGTCAAGCAAGGCAGCTTCTGCGGACGCGCACAGATTCAAGATGGCGTCGTCGACATCTTGGAGGTTCGCGCCGGTCGGCGCGACAGCAATGCGATTGCGCGCGGCTTTTCCGACAGTGTCGATGTAGTAGAAATTCTCCTCGCCAGAGTAGGCCAGCATGTTCACAAACAGGGATTCAGCGAAAACATAACGCTCTTCTGCGCGCCGCTTGATGATCTCGGCGAGGCTGTCAAGAGCAAGGGAATAGGCTTCGGTGACGTTCTCTGCGGTATATTGCATCTCGCGCACCCGCAGTATTGGCGCGTGAAACCCTAATGTCGCCGTGGGATGCATGACACGATTGGGCGACCAGGTCTCACCCTCGGGGTGAAACCACGATCCTGCCATGAAAGTGAGCGCACAGGCGCTCAGACATGTTGCGCCTTCGGGCACTGCGGTGCCCCGCCCCATTCCATGCCCCGCAGACTTGATCACGGATGCCATCTTCAGGCCTTCTGTCAAGCTGCCGCCCGGACTGCGCAGACAGATGCGCTGGCCCGAAGGGGATGTCGCATCGCTGAACCAGTTTGACCGCGCATCCTGTTCCTCGATCAGCGCGCGCAGCGTGTCGGCGTCGCCTTCCACAATGACACCGCTGACCAGAATATTGCAGCCCATGACCGGGTCGTCATGCGCGGTGATGGTCGCAGCCCGACCTTGTGCCGAACTGAACAGGGTCGCGGCGCAGAACAGCATGACCCATTGAAAACGGAAAAGTCGGACAGGGCGAAGGCTCATGTTGGGATTTCTTTCGATCGGGTCTTGTTCGCGGCGACTGTCAGTCAGCGAATTGGGCGTTCAGCGATGCGACCGCATTGCCGAATGTGGGATACAGATTGGCGCGGCGATGGTGCGCATACGGTTGCATATAGGACCAGAAGTCATTGACATCAGTAGAAAAATATTCTTTCAAAATGTCGCTTTCACAGATATCGGCGCGGATGCAGAACTCGAGCTGGCTGTAGAAATCGACCAGTGTTTCAATATCCCTGTCCAGACGGTACGGCTGGACCTGATCGCGTTCGTTCAGCGCCACTTCGATGATCATATGCCCGATCGTGGTCTGCGCCAGACGCAAATCCTCTGGACTATCGCTGCTGGCGACAACACCACTCATCTCGGTCAGGTCATGCAGGCGCTGCCGGATGCGCAGAAAAGCCTCTTTCTCGGGGCCTGTCTGCCATTGGACAATATAGCCCAATGACTGCGCCCGCGCTTCCTTGGCCTGAGATTCCACATACTGCCAAGAGGCCAGAATTGCCGAAGCGGTTACCCCCATGAAACCCGCGATGCGGAATATGCGCTCTACCCGCTCAAGTCTGCTTTCTTGACGCGGGTGTCGTCTGGTCTCTTCCTCGATGTTGTCCAACTCTTCCGGGTCGCTGTGCGGCTGTGTCTCATGCATTACTGCGGCAGTTGATTTCATGCTGTGTCCAAGGGTGGGGTCAATCATTCAATCTTCTCCACAGTGCTGGCGCAGATCAAATGTCCTGATCTTCTCGGGATCAAAGGTTTCCAGTCGCAGGGTATCGGCCAGACATTCGGCGGTTGGCACATCAACGATGAAACGCAGCGACACAGGCTCGGTCTCGGCGGCGCGTGCAATTCGCGGGACTGGCAAACCCAGCGAGCGGTCCTTTCCGGCCTGCTCGGGGGCACCGGGGCAGCCACTCAGGTCGAACACGGTCGTAGGCATTCCGAATTGGGCCGCCTGCTGCAACTGCTGGTCGATGCCGTCCAGATAGCATTGCGCAAGCAGTTCCGTCAGGGTGACAGAGTCGTTGCAGTAGCTGCATGTCGCATGTCCCGCCCCTGCCATTGAAACGAGGGCCAGCGCTGCGGCAATTGTCTTGCGAATGTCCATGAATTCCCCGCTTTCCCGCGTCTATCCGAGCGCGTCCATTCGTGCCCGGTCATCCCGCTTAACTTCATTCCTTTGCAATCTCGAAGTCACGCATCTGAAACACAATGTCCGCCCCGCCGACAGTCACGCTGCCTTCGAACAGGTCCGCGTCCAGTTGTGCAACAATCGCCCGCAAGGTTGCACCCAGATCGGCAGTGGCCTCGGGGGTTTCGCACAGATAGCCAAGTGTATTCATGCCGGGTTCGTCGTTTTCCTCGACAACCAGCCCAAACCGGGAACCCGGTGAAATCTCATACCGGCGATGTCCGTTTTCCATCGCGATCTGCCGAAAAAACTGGGTCGGGATCTGTGTCACCTGACGCGAGGGCGAAAGATTGAAAAATGAAGGGGTGCAACCGGGCGCGATATCGGCAACGACGGACACTTCATCCCCCAGCCCGACGCGGTGCGGGTAGACGGTCAGCAGAGATCGTATCGTGTCGGTCTCGGTGACCTCGCCCGCGCGCGCGAAGTAGAACTCGCGCTGCATCTGTGACAATTGTTGCGGGCGTTGCTGCCCGCCGGTCTCGTTCAGGACATCGCGCGTGACTCGCTTCATCAGCACCGAAACCTCGACATCCGGGGTCGGAATGTGGCGGGCCAGTGCGCTGGCAAAAGGCGAATTCCGCCCCGCCCCGTCTGCCGCCACCATATTGGGCGAGGTTGCGTAGGCGACCATCATGTCGCCCGTGGGCCGGACAACCGCGAGCCCGCGTGTCGCTCCCAGACTGCGCGTCCCGGCACGAGAGTCGGCCCTGATCTGTTCGGCAAAGGGGTTGTCGCGGCAGGCGTCAAGAAAGATCATGCTGATTGGTGCGCGCTCCATCTCCTGCATGACAAGGTCGAGTGAAACAGCTTCACCACGCATTTCCAGTTCCGAGCGCAGCGCGGCATCAGCCGGAATCAGATAGTTCGTCCCGTCAATCTGAATTCCGTGCCCGGCGAAATAGAGGGCAACTGCCTCGGCCTCTGCCGCACGCGCGCTCAGTTCCTGCACAGCCTGATAGATCGCCCGGCGGTCTGCATTCACCAGCAAGGTTGTCTCGAAGCCCTGCGATGTCAGCGTGTCCCCGATCAGTTCGGCATCGCGCCGTGCATTGGACAGATTTGGAACATGCACATAGTCATCAATGCCGATCACAAGGGCAAGGCGCGTGTTTGCAGCGACAGGCTGCAGCGTCAGCCAGACTGAGCACAGACAGATGACACAAAACCACAGGGTCCGGGCTGCCAGAAGGCCCAACTCATGCGGACTGAAGCGGAGTGTCATCCGTTGGGCTGTTTTCTCGTGCTGCATTTACTGGTTTATCATCAGGACCTGAACCCGCCGGTTCGACGCATTGGTCGGGTTCTCCGGATATTTCAGGTGGGTAAACCCGAGACCGGCAGAACGCACGCTGCGCGCGGGCAGATTTGCCTGCTCAATCAGGAACTCGGCCACGCTTCTTGCGCGCCTCTGTGACAGCGCCTGATTATATGTTGCCGACCCGGCGGCGTCGGTGTGGCCCAGAACAACAAGCTGACGCGCGCCAAACTCGATCCCGCGCAGATCCGATGCCAAGCTAAGCAGCGGTGTCAACTGGTCATTGCGCAACCTGTCAGAATCGTAGTCAAACAGGATCTCAAGGTCGATCGACGGTAGCGGCGTTGATGTAGAAACAGCGCGCGTCGGGTCACCCTCATCGGTTTCACTGAGTTCGGACCTGTCGATGATCCCCAGATTCACAACATCGTCGAGTGAAAAGCTGGGGCCGGCATCTTGCTGGTCGCACTCTTCAACGGCCAGCAGGCAGTTCGAATCTGAGCTTTCGGTTGCCGTCGCCTCGGGCTCTGCCAGAGAGAACGAGTCCAGGGGCATCAGAGATTGCCCCGAAGCTGCAGCAGACATGGTCAGAAACAGGGGGACAAGGATGAAAAAACGCATGTAACTCTTGTGGCTAGGTCTTCTTATGGGTGGATCATAGCAAACAAGCCAGATGCATCAAGCGTCTCATGCAAGCACGACTGGCAGGGCGACAATCCGGCGTCAGCAGCGGGCGAAATGGTCGCGGGTAAAGACCTTGCGACCGATATCCGCCAATTCCGGCGCTTCGCGTTGCGCGATGACCATTTCGCAATCGATCTTGAACTGCGCAAGTGTCGATGTGTTCCCGTTCTGGATGCAGGTCCTGATGCCTGCGGCTTCCAGACGTGTCCTGATTTGTGACAGCGCCTCGGGCACCGGACCGCTGTCGCCGGGTATGTAGAAACCCACTGCCGCGGGTCCCTGCCCGGTGATCTGCCGGGTCAGCATGTCAACCCGTGCCACATTGGCCCTGTCGAGGCCCGCGATGATCGGGGTTCTGGATACGTCCAGATGGGCGTCCAGCATATGTGCGCTTAGTGGCAGTGTCTGGTTGCCAAAGCCGAAACAGGGATTGTTGGAATGCGCGCCGATCCTCGGATCAAGGCAGATACCGTTGATGATCTGCCGCGCATCCAGCCCGTGATGCATCGCGTAGCTGTCCAGCTCGTTGAAATAAGCTACCCTCGCGGCCTGAAACATGACCGAGAGGTGGCGTGTCAGTTCAGCCTCGGTCAGACCCATCTGCCGTGTCGGGATGTCGCTGCGCAGCGCTGCGGTTTTCAGGATTTCCAGCACACGTCGCCCCAGGGCATGCCTGTCGCCAACAATCAGGAAACCGGGGTTCAGGATATCGCTTAGCATATGGCCTTCGCGGCAGAACTCCGGTGCGTAGACGATCTTGGCACCTCTCAGGCTGACGCGCTTTGCCTCGCAATAGCCAACGGGCACCGCACTGCGCACCACAATAGGCGCATGTGGCAAGCGTCTGGCCGCAAGTTCGATCCGCGTATCCAACTCGACAAGCGACGCGACACCTGTCTCCGGGTCCAGCGACAAGGGAGTAGAGATGAAAACCATGTCGGCATGTTCAAGCGCCTTTGCCGTTTCCAGTTCGGCGCGCAGATTCAGGGAGTGAGCGGCCAGATATGCTGAAAGACCCGGATCAGACAGACCAAACTCTCCGCGATTGATTGCATCAACGCGGTCCGGGACCGGGCCGGTCATCACGACCTGATGCGTCCGGGACAGCGCCAGTGCATCTGCCATTGCGACTCGCCCCAAACCGATTATTGCGATTTTCATCTGAATGGTCCCGTCTTTAAGTTTCTGTTCCGAGAACAATGCCCTCGAAAAATGGCAAGAATCAGCCAATATGGCGACGATTGCTGTGCATGCTGAAGGTGGGCGTGTCTTGTCAGTCGGCGCAATAGATGTCGCGGCTAAAGACCTTGGACGCGTAGGGCTGCAGCTCTGCTGCCATACGGTTGGTCACGATCATGTCGCACGTGCTGGCAAATGTTTCGAAATCCGCCTCCAGCCGGTGCCCCATGCAGTCTGATGTCAGCCATTCGGGTTCATGCACGACGACGTCGATGCCCCGTTCTGACAGCAGGTGAACAATGTCCTGCATCGCGCTTGCCCTGAAATTATCCGAGCCTTGTTTCATGACCATGCGGTAAATGCCCAGTCGCTGGGGCGCGCGATCTGCGATTGCTGTGACAATGGCCGCCTTTCGCGCATCATTCGAGGCAAGCGTCGCCGAGATCAGGGCCTGTGGCACGTCGGCAAAATTCGCGCGCAACTGCTTGCTGTCTTTTGGCAGGCAATAGCCGCCATATCCGAATGACGGGTTGTTATAGCCCGACCCGATACGCGAATCGAGGCACAATCCGCCAATGATCTCTTCCGCGTCGAGCCCCAGTTGCATGGCAAGCGTGTCGGCCTCGTTGAACAGCGACACCCGCGACGCAAGATAGGTATTGGCAAACAGCTTGATCGCCTCGGCTTCGGTCGGGTTGGTCAGCAGAACCGGAACATCCTCGATCAGTGCCGCGCGGCGCAGCAGATCGGCAAGCGCAGCACCCCGCGCGCTGACCTCTGAGACAACGATCCGCGATGGATACAGATTATCCTCCAGCGCGCGCCCCTCGCGCAGAAACTCCGGCGAGAACAGGATGCGGTCACAGCCAAAATGCGCGCGCACCCGTTCCGTGTAACCCACGGGAACCGTGGACTTGATGACCATGATCGCGCTGTCGTTGACAGCAAGCACCTGCGCGATGACGGTCTCTATACTGCTGGTGTCAAAGGCATTTGTTGCCTCGTCGTAATTGGTGGGTGTCGCGATAAAGACATAGTCGGCATCGTGGTAGGCGTCGGTTGCATCGGTGGTCGCGCGCAGCCAAAGGGTGCCAGAGGCAAGATATTCCTGACATAGCGCATCCACAATGGGCGCGCGCCCGGCATTCAGCGCATCTACCCGCTCGGTAGAGATATCTACCGCGACAACTGTATGCTGACGCGCCAGAAGAATGGCATTCGAGAGTCCAACATACCCCAGTCCTGCAATCGCAATCTTCATCGAGTTCTTCCTTTTTGAAACGGTCTTGAACGGTTTTGGTCAGCGTTGGGCCAGCCGGGGGACTTGTGCCGCCTCTCGCAGCACCAGCCTGTCACCATCAAGCAGCGCAAATCGCCCCCCAACGGCAGGGTTGACTGCGTTCTGAGTGTCAAAATGATAGGTCGTCTGCCCGCGCATCACTTGCACATCGCGACCATGAGCGCCTGCACTTGCCAGAAGCTGGGCCAATGTCACCGGGCGCTGACCCAGATCGAAGACGCGCGCGGGTTGTCCGGCGATCTGCATCTGGACCCCTGCCGGTGCCGTATCTGACCCGCCGCGCACCGGACGGGCGACTTGCAGCACATCACCATCGCGCAGGTTCGGCAGGCTGCGCCCATGGTTCAGAAACCCTTCCATGTCTACCGCGATCTGCTGCCCGGAACGCAGGATGCTGACCCCCCGCATATTGGCGCGCGGCGCAAACCCGCCCGCAGCATTGATTGCGTCAATCACCGAGAGCGGTTGCGAGGTCAGCGTCTGACGCGTGGGGCGGTTCACGTCGCCAATGACGCTGACATGGCGCGCGTTGTGCTCGATAATGCGCAACTCGACCTGCGGGTCGGGTAGATAGCGCCGCAGGCGGCGTTCAATCTCGGCGCGGATGGTCGTTGCGTCGCGTTCGGCGGCGGCCACCCGGCCCAGAAACGGCACCTGTATCGCGCCGTCCCGTTCGACCAGATACCCGGCGGGCGTGGTCAATTCGGGTGCGTCGATGGCATGAATCTGCAAGACATCGCCCCGTCCGACCAGATAGACATCACCCGCTTGCGTGGCAAACTGTGCGATATTGTCCGCGGTGACCGAAATCACCGTGTTCGGGGCGGTTTCATAGGCCCAGGCATCGCTGCCGGACTGACGTGACACATCCGCAGCCTGCATCGTGCAGCCTGTGGCAGCGGTCAGTGCGAGCAACAGCGCGAGAGGTTTCAGCTTCATGGCATAGCCCTTTCGGTTAACGGCCAAAGACCAGTTCATTGGCCGTCGTATCGGCGGAGAAATCAAAGCGGCTAGAGTTGGCAGTCACATTCGTCAGCATCACCACGATGGCCACAAACCCGGCGACAGAGGCTACCAGCATCAGTTTGCTGTCGGCGCGCACCATGGCCGCGCGATCAGCGCCGGCCCCACCTGTGTTCTGGCGGGTCCATTTCTGCACATTGGGGTTGTGATTGACGAAGATCTTGATGCCGGCACCGACGATCTGCCCATAATAGGTCAGCGCCGGAAAGATTGGGTGCCACCGCTTGGCAATCAGTCCGGTCAGGCCGGAATGCACGCTGCGTGTGAACGAGATCCACAAGATGAATATCACGAAAAAGACCGGATCATGCAGCAAGCCCGCCAGCCCGAAGAACACGATCCCCATCAGAGGTGTCCACATCGAGGCTTTCTGGTCCAGCAGCGCCAGATAGGTGAACCAGCCCAGCTTTGACGGCCCCAACCGGATCGCCTTGGCCCCGCCGCGCACCATGTTGCCGAACCAGCGCTTTTGCAGCCCGATGGTGTCTGCAACAAAGCCCTTCCCCGGCAGGGACTCGAGGCAATAGATCACCTCGTCCGGGACATAGCTGATATCCCAGCCCGCCTCGATTACCCAACGCCAGGTCGATTTGTCATCGCCCGTCAGCATGACTATCCGGCCCAGACGCGGGTGATGCAGCACATCTTCCAGCAAATTGGCCGCGAAATTGGGATGCAGCAGGATCTGGGTGCGGAACATGGACCAGCGCCCGGTCAGAACCAGCACGCGTCCTGACATGGCCATCGAAGCCATGTAGACATGCCGCTGCGCCATACGCAGCCGATACCATTCGCGGTCCAGCATGCCGCCTGCGACAAGCGGTGTGTTATCCACGGTCAGCGCGCCGATATTGGGCTGGTGCAGCAGAATGGGCGCAGTGCGACGGATCAGACCGGGCTGGACCAGTGTGTCCCCGTCCATCAGGATGCCGGGACAATCGGGCGGCACACCCAGTTCGCGCAACTTTGCCAGCGCGTCGGCCATCGCCGCGCGCTTGCCGGTGCCGTCCTGGCGGGTAAAGGCCAGACGTATCTGCCCCTGCCGGTCGGTCTTGCGGTGAAGATGGGCAATGATTGCCTCGTCCTGATCGGAAGAGACAGCGGCCACCACAGTCCCGCCTCCGCCATTGTCCAGAATGTCGCGAAACAGATTGGAATACACCGCCGCATTCATCGCATCGCCCATCTTCCAGCTCAGAATCACGACCGCGACATGGCGGCGCTGCACGCTGGTGTCGGCTTCGGCGCGTGCGCGGATCATGGGAAAGACATGCCGCGTGTATGCATAGGCGCGCAGCATGTGAAACCCGCCCCATGACCAGCGCCACAGTCCGATTGCGCCCAGTGTTGCGATGAATGCCGTGTCCGTCATCGTCAATGCACGGGCCGGAATCAGGCTCAGCAGGACAACGATGAAGGCAACCCAGACAAGGGTTACGACCCATGACGACGCTGCCGGTGAATTGCGCAGATGCGGGGTGCCGGTCATTCTCAGCCCCCGATCCTGTCGCGCAACCAGCCCATCGGGTCGAGCGTCCGGACGGTGATAGTGCCGGTCAGGCCGATTCTCGCGGTCAGCGGCTGGTCGGGCATGACCTCGACTCGCGCATACCGTTCTGCGGCAAAGACATCCGATTGCAGCCCGGCATAACCGGGGCGGTGGTTGTCGTAGCTCAGCCGTGTGACACGTCCATTCAGCGCGCTGCCATCGGCAAGCCGGATCTGCGCGCGGTCACCGGCATTGATCCGCCCTGCGACTTCGGCCATCACCAGTGCATGGACAACGCGCTCGCTTGCCTGTGACATCACAAACAACGGCTGCGCAGGTTCGACCCATTCGCCCGTCACGCGCGTCACCTGGGCCACTTCGCAGTCACAGGGCGACACTACGGGCAGGCCCTTGGCGAGCATCTCGTCACGTTCGTAGGCCAATGCTATTTCGCGGGCCAGATGGCCAAGACGCAGCGCAAGGGTTTCTTGCGAGAGGTTTCCCGCGTTGAAAACGCCCTGATTTCCGGCAACATGGCCATGGGCCAGCGCGGTTTCCAGTGCGTTCAGCGCGGCCTTGGCCGATTCCAGATCGGCTTCGGCACCAAGAACCGTTGCCTGTTGGCGCGTGCGGGCTTGCTGTCTGTCCAATGTGGGCAAACCTGTTGCCTGAAGCCGCGCAAGCTGTTCGCGTTCCAGTGTCAGGCGGCTTTGAGCCCGCTGGATCGCCGCTTTCAACCGCTCGCGTTCGGAGCTTTCGATCCAGGCACCATGGGCATCGTGACGATCAAGCTCTGCCTTGCGTGCATTGAGTTCTGCCTGCTCGGCCTCTAGCGCGCGCAGCCTGTCAGAAAGCGCTTCGGTTCGTGCGTCATGGTCTGCTGTGCGAAGATAGCCCAGCACATCACCGGCCGCGACGTGCGCACCTTCACCAACCGTCAATTGTGTCACCATTCCTGCGGCGGGCGCCGAAACACTCGCTGCCGCGGCAGATACGGCTGCATACCGTGATTTGACGGTGGTCAGTGACCCCAGTGCCATATAGGCGGCCCCACCCAGCGCAACACAGGCCAGCGAGATCTGGAACAACGTGCGGAAGGCAAGGGTCCTTTGTGTCGTGACCTGCTGAGCGGCGCGGGTTTCGCGCGCATCGTTTAGCAGTTGCGTCAGGCTGAGTTCCTGCTTTGTGACCGCATAATCCACTATCCGGTGCAACAGTTCCGCCTGTGCGCGCCCCAGATCCATGAACTGATAGCGGAGATCGGCTACGCCGCCTGCCTCGATGCGGGCCTGAACATGCATCTGAATGCGGGTGTCACCCTGACCAATCAGAAGTGCCACGTCGATAACCCGCCCCCTGCCCGGTGCCAGCGCTGTCGGGATCGCGCGTTCCAGCGTAAAGCCATGCACATCCCAATGCGCCACCGGGTATTCGACGCCCTGCCACAACACGGCCATCGGCTCGCTTACCGATACGGGTGCATTGGCCTGCCACCTGTTTTCAGGCAGGCAATGCTGCAATGGTGCCTGTGCTTGCACCCCGGCTGGGTCTTGTTCAAATGTGATACGAGTCGTCACGCGCGTATTCCTGGAGAGACGCCGCCAACACTCTGCAGCAAATTGTACAACACTAACGAGGGGAGGTATCTCTCTGAATTGCGGCACGAATTCGCAACGCGCGGGACAAAACCAAGACGCAGGGCTTATTGTTTCGAATTTGGCAATTTGCGTCCGGGCAAGGCCCGTTTTAGGGACAAGCAGTGGCGCATCTTGGGTATTGCGGCTGGTCAGGCCACAGCAAAAGACCGGTCATGCGCTGCCAGTCCATCAGGACGCTCAGCCTGTTTTCATCAACCGCGCGCGTGCAATAGATAGGGGGCAGGCGTTACGCCTTTTGGCTTGTCACGCTGGCTTCCATTTGATCGAGCAGCCCATGGATGGGGTCTGTTCTCTCGGGCCTTTGCCGGTATCGGCGATCTGCACCATGGCCTCGAACAAGTCGCGGCGCGCTTCCGTGGGGCCCGGATTGCGCCCGCCCGCATCCAGCCGTCCGCGATACTGTAATTCCCCGTCCGCGTTCAGGCCAAAGAAGTCTGGCGTGCATTCGGCTCGCCATGCGCGCGCAACGTCCTGATGCGCGTCATGCAGATAGGGAAACGGAAAGCTGTGCTTTTCTGCAAGCTCTCGCATTTTGTCGAAGCTGTCGGCGGGATAGGCAGTCGCATCATTCGCGCAGATGGCCGCCACCCCGATCCCTGCCGCCCGCAAGTCACGCGCATCGCGCAAGATGCGGTCCAGTGCAGCCAGGACATAGGGGCAATGATTGCAGATAAACATGACCAGCGTCCCCCGCGCACCTGCGATGTCAGCCAGCGAATAGACCTGCCCATGCGTGGCAGGCAAAGAGAAATCAGGGGCTTTCCAGCCGAAATCGCATACAGGAGGAGATGCAGCCATGATATTTCCTTCCTCGTCGCAACAAGATGTTCCAACCCGCCAAGACAATCGGGCCACGATGTGCAGTGCTTCAGACGAGTATGCCCTCTGCTGCCGTCCGGATGGCGCGCATATTCACCCCATAGGGCGCAGGATCATCCACCGAACCGCCCTTGAACACAGCCGAGCCGGCAACCAGCACATCTGCGCCCGCCTGCACGACCAGAGGCGCAGTCTGTGGCGTCACACCACCGTCAATCTCGATATGGATGGGCCGATCCCCGATCATGGCGCGCAGTGTGCGCACCTTGGTTGTCATGTCGATAAAGCTTTGCCCACCAAAGCCGGGATTGACCGTCATCACACAGATCAGATCCGTCAGATCCAGCACATGGGCAACCGCTTCCGCCGGGGTTCCGGGGTTCAGGGCCACGCCTGCTTTCATGCCCGTGGCACGGATCGCCTGCAATGTGCGGTGGATATGCGGGCCTGCCTCGACATGGGCCGTCAGGATATCCGCCCCCGCCTGCGCATATGCGTCAATGTAGGGGTCCACGGGCGCGATCATCAGATGCACATCCATGACCGTCGTCACATGCTTGCGAAATGCGGCCACGGCGGGCGGGCCAAAGGTCAGGTTGGGCACGAAATGCCCATCCATCACATCGACATGCACCCAATCGGCACCCTGAGCCTCGATTGCCCGGATCTCGCGCCCGAAATCAGCGAAATCGGCCGAAAGGATCGACGGTGCAATCTTTACCTTGCGGTTGAACCCCATCCTGTTTCCTCTGAAAGTGTCACGCGCCCGAAGGGCCGGGCCTTGTCAGCGTGCTAACATATTTGCCAAGCCGGACAAACCCGAAGTGCCACCACTGTCAGTTCTGGTCCGACAGATCAGAGCAAAGCACCCATCGCAACCGCCGTGTCCGCCATCCGGCAGGAAAAGCCCCACTCGTTATCGTACCACGACAGGATACGCACCATGCGCCCTTCCATCACTTTGGTCTGATCGGTGTGAAAGACCGAAGAATGCGGGTCGTGATTGAAATCCGCCGACACGTTTTTCAGATCGGTATAGCCCAGAATACCCTTCATCGGGCCCTCGGCTGCAGTGCGGATGGCGGCGTTGATCTCTTCCACGCTTGTCTCGCGCGCGGCCTCGAATACAAGATCGACCGCCGAGACATTCGGCGTCGGAACACGGATTGCGACACCGTCCAGTCGCCCCTTCAATTCAGGCAGTACCAGACCCACGGCCTTTGCCGCGCCGGTTGACGTCGGGATCATCGACAGCGCCGCGGCGCGCGCGCGGTACAGATCCTTGTGCATGGTATCAAGCGTCGGCTGATCGCCGGTATAACTGTGGATCGTGGTCATGAACCCGCGCGAAATGCCGACACTGTCGTTCAGCACCTTTGCCACGGGTGCCAGGCAATTCGTGGTGCAGGATGCGTTAGACACGACCACATCCCCGGCTGTCAGCATGCCGTGGTTCACCCCGTAGACAATCGTCTTGTCCGCACCATCGGCGGGGGCTGACACCAGTACGCGCTTCGATCCGTTCTTGAGGTGCAGTGCGGCCTTGTCGCGCGTGTTGAAGATGCCGGTGCATTCCAGCGCGATATCCACATTGCCCCAGGGCAATTCCTCGGGGTTGCGGATGGCAGTGACCTTGATGGGCCCGCGTCCCACGTCGATCCAGTCGTCGCCTGTGGTGACAGGTGCCGGAAAGCGGCCATGCACGGAATCGAATTGCAACAGATGCGCGTTGAACTCGACCGGGCCAAGGTCATTGATGGCCACGACTTCGATATCAGTGCGGCCCGATTCGATTATGGCGCGCAGCACATTGCGGCCGATGCGGCCAAAGCCATTGATGGCAACCTTGACGGTCATGTTGTCTCTCCTGTTTTCCGATGTCTGGCCCGAACCTATGGGTTGCGGGGCCAATGGGATGATCGGGCATTTGTGTCGGTCAGGGCGGTGATGTCAGCGCTAACATATAACAAGTCAGATTGGTGATGTAAATCTTGCCTCCGAAGCCGTTTTGCCCGAAGCGGATAACCTGTGCATTGCTTCCATGGGTATAAGCGCCCTGTCCGCTCAGGGCAACAGCGCCAGCAACGCGCTCAGGTGGTCGGCCTCTGCCGCAGGCTTGTCGTTGCGCAGGCGTGAGATGCGCGGAAACCGCATGGCCACGCCCGATTTGTGGCGCGGTGACCGGCTCAGCCCTTCGAAGGCGACCTCGACCACGCGGGTGGGTGCAACGGCGCGAACCGGTCCGAACCGTTCGACTGTATTGTTGCGCACAAAGCGGTCCAGATCGCGCAATTCGGCATCGGTAAATCCGAAATAGGCCTTGCCTACGGGCACCAACTGGTCCCCGTCCCACAGCCCGAATGTGAAATCCGAATAATAGCCGGACCGTTTGCCGTGCCCCCGCTGCGCATACAGCAAAACAGCATCGACCAGCATGGGGTCGCGTTTCCACTTGAACCAGTGCCCCTTGATCCGACCGCCCAGATAGGCACTGTCACGGTGCTTGATCATCAGCCCTTCGATGACTGCCTCGGGCGGGTTGTCGCGCATTTCGGCCAGGACCTTCCATTGCGCGAACGCAAGCAGCGGTGAAAGGTCAATCCGCGCCGGGTCCAGCGTTGCAACTGCCTGTTCCAACGCCGCGCGGCGCGCTGCAAACGGCTCGGGCCGCCAGTCGCGGCCCTGCCAGACAAGAACATCATACACGCGCAACGCAGCCGGATGGCTGTCCAGCAGTTTGCGACTGACAGTCTTGCGACCCAGTCGCGTCTGCAACTCGCTGAAGGGTGCGACCTTCGCGCCGCGCCGCACCAGCAACTCGCCATCCAGTGCGCCGTCGAACTCCATTGCTGCGATCACATCGGGAAATGCCGCCGAGATATCGTCGCCGGTGCGGGAATAGAGCTTGCGTGTGCCGCCTTCGCTGACAGCTTGCACGCGGATTCCGTCCCATTTCCATTCGGCAATGAATTTGCGCGGGTCCAGAACGGCCAATGCATCATGATCCGTGGGTGTGGACAGCATGACAGGACGGAAAGGTGCCAGCGCGGCAGATACGGGTTTTGGCCCGCCCTCTGCCCAGGCGAACAGCTCTGGATATGGCGGCGAAAGCCCGTGCCAGATTTCCTCGACCTCGGCCAGATTCAGCGCGCCAAATTCGGCCAGCGCCTGTCGCGCCAACCGCGCCGACACGCCCACACGCAAACCGCCAGTGGCGAGTTTCAGATAGGCGTATCGCTGCGCAGGCCCCATCTCGTCCAGTCGCGCCA
>SKRW01000197.1 GCA_007118295.1 Paracoccaceae bacterium
ACCAGCATCTGGCGCGCGGCGTTGTTCAGGTGGTCATCGCCCCGGATAACATGCGTCACCCCCATATCATGGTCGTCCACCACCACGGCCAGCATATAGGTCGGCGTCCCGTCCGACCGCAGCAGCACCATGTCGTCCAGCTGGTCATTGCGGATGCGCACATCGCCCTGCACCTCATCGGTGATAATGGTCTCACCCTCCAGCGGAGCCTTGACGCGGACGACATAGGGCGCATCGGGGTGGCTGGCGGCGCCCGCATCGCGCCAGGGCGACCGGTACAGCGTCGAGCGCCCCTCACTGCGCGCTGTCTCACGGAAGGATTCGATCTCGTCCTGTGTGGCAAAGCATTTATAGGCGCGACCAGCGGCCAGCATCTGATGCGCCACCTCGGCGTGGCGATCCGCGCGCGCAAACTGGCTGACAGGCGCGCCATCCCAGTCCAGCCCCAGCCATGTCAGCCCGGTCAGAATCGCCTCGGTCGCTTCGGGGGTAGAGCGTGCACGGTCCGTATCCTCGATCCGCAACAGGAACCGACCGCCCCGTCCCCGCGCATAGAGCCAGTTGAACAGCGCCGTGCGCGCGCCACCGATATGCAGAAACCCCGTGGGCGAAGGGGCGAAACGTGTCACGACAGCAGCAGACATGCAAAAATATCCTTCATTGCGCCTCGATCACACCCAGCGCAGGGATCACGACTCCGGGTTCAGAGCTTAACCTTTTGGAAACCAGTTTCGAGGCAGGCTCTCCCTGTGGTTCTAGGCAAGGTCCGGGGGGGAAACAAGGGTGCAAGCGCTGACCTTTTCGCGCGGCCCCTTGCTGGGTCAGGCCCTTGCACAGGCGCGCGCCCTGCCGCGCAGGGCGCTGGACGCCATCGCCGCCCAGCGCGGGCGGTTATTCCTGTTTGTGCCCGTGCTCCTCGGGGTTGGCATCGGGACCTATTTCGCCCTGCCACGCGAACCGCTGGCCAGCGAATGGGCCGGGCTATGTGCGGTGATGGTGCTGCTGGTGGCGCTGGCATGGCGGGCACCCAGCGATATCACGCCTGTCCTGATGGTGTTTGTCCTTGTGGGCGCAGGCATGCTTGTCGCGGGCTACCGCGCCCATCAGGTTGCGGCCCCCGTGCTGCAATTTCGCTATTTCGGCCCGATCGAAGGGCGGATTGTCAAGATCGACCGGTCGGCCTCGGACATGCTGCGGCTAACACTGGATCAGGTCGTGCTGCAGGGGATGGCGGCGTCGCGCACGCCCGAACGGGTGCGCTTTACCCTGCACGGCACACAAGGGTTCGTGACCCCGGAACCGGGCTTGCGGGTGATGACGACCGGGCACCTGTCGCCGCCCCCTGCCCCGTCCGAACCCGGCGGGTTCGACTTTCGCCGCCTCGCGTGGTTCGAGCGTCTGGGCGCTGTGGGCTATACCCGCGTGCCCGTACTGACCGCCGAACCTGTGGCCGATTCCGAGGCGCGCCTGCGGCTTCACCGTCTGCGGATGCGCATTTCAGCCGCCGTGCAGGCACAGATGCCGGGCGATCGCGGCGGGTTTGCCGCGGCCATCCTGACGGGCGACCGCTCGGGGATCGCACAGGCAAGGATGGAGGAGTTGCGCCGCTCGAACCTCGCGCATCTACTGGCCATATCAGGGCTGCATATGGGGCTGCTGACGGGGTTTGTCTTTGGGGCGCTGCGGCTGGCCATGGCGCTGGCGCCTGCCTTTTCCATGCGCGTGCCCGCGCGCAAGATCGCAGCCCTGGGGGCGCTGGGGGCGGGCGGGTTCTATCTGCTGCTGTCGGGCGGCAATGTGGCGACGGAACGCGCCTTTATCATGGTGGCGGTGATGCTGGTCGCCGTGCTGCTGGACCGGCGCGCGATCTCGCTGCGCTCGGTCGCGATGGCGGCGGTGCTGATCCTGACCCTGCGCCCCGAGGCGCTGGTACAGGCTGGCTTTCAGATGAGCTTTGCTGCGACAGTGGCACTGGTCGCGGTGTTTCGCTGGCTCTCGACCGAGAGGGGCTGGCGCGCGCGGGTGCCGCGCTGGGTCTGGCCGGTGCTGAGCGTGGTGCTGTGTTCGGTCGTGGCCGGGGTCGCGACCGCGCCCGTGGCCGCTGCCAGTTTCAACCGGCTGGCCGAATACGGGTTGATCGCCAATCTGCTGGCCGTGCCGCTGATGGGGCTGGTGATCATGCCTGCCGCCGTGCTGGCAGCGCTGCTGGCACCTTTTGGATGGCAGGGCATGGGGCTGGCGCTGATGGACCCGGCCATTGGCTGGATATTGCATGTCTCGGCTTGGGTCAGCGGGCTGGACGGGGCCGTGATGCCCGTGGTGCAACCGGCAGCCTGGGTGATGCCCGCCATGGCGCTGGGGGCCTTGTGGCTGGTGATCTGGCAGGGGCGCGCGGCATGGGCCGGAATGGCGCTGATCGCGCTGGCTGTCTGGGGCTGGACCCAGACCCCGCGCCCGGTGTTGCTGATCGCCCCCGACGGCGCTGTCGTGGGCCTGATGGGGCCAGAGGGCCGGATGCTGAGCCGCGCACGCGCGGGCAGTTTTGCCGCAGGGGCGTGGTTGCAGGCCGATGGCGACGGGGCTGACCAGAGCGCGGCCCATACCCGCAGCGGGGCCGACCCGCGCGCGCCCTTGGCGCATCTGCGCGCTGCCGGGTTCGACGTGGTGCATCTGAGCGGCGCGCGCGGGCTGGCCTTGCTGGATGATATCTGCATCGCAGGCCGGATCGTAGTGACCACGGAACGCGCGCCGGACGCCGCCCGCACCTGCCGCGTGATCGGCCCTGCCGACTTGCGCCAGAGCGGTGCTCTGGCCTTTGATGCGAACGGGCGCGCCAGCAGCGTGGCCGGGCAAAGTGGGGCGCGCCTCTGGGTGTCGCGCTGATGCGTAGGGTGGGTGTTGTGCACCCACCACCCCAACAGGCGAAAAGGTGCGTGAACCTGCCTTGCGGCAGAACCACACACCCTACCGATCAGGCGTTGGCTTCGCGGATCTTTTCGGCGGCATCCTTGTCAAAGACCACGCCCTTATCCGTGAAAAGCTGGTCCAACTCGCCCGACAGGGTCATCTCGGTGATGATATCGCACCCGCCGACAAATTCGCCCTTCACATAAAGCTGCGGGATCGTGGGCCAGTCCGAGAAATCCTTGACCCCCTGACGGATCGTGTCATCGGCCAGAACATTGACGTCCTGATACTCGACCCCCATGAAGTTCAGAACCCCTGCCACGCGGCTGGAAAAGCCGCATTGCGGCATCGTCTTGGTGCCTTTCATGTAAAGCACGACATCGTTGCTTTCGACTGTCTGGCGGATCATGTCCTCGGCGCTCATTGCGGCATCCTCTTTGCTGGTCATCAGGCTTATTCGGGGGCTTTGGTGGTCAGGGCCAGCGCATGCAGCTCGCCATGATTGCCATCCATCTTGCCCTTCAGGGCAGCATAGACGGCGCGCTGCTGCTGCACACGGTTCAGGCCCCGAAAACTGGGGTCGATCACCTCGGCCGCATAGTGGTTTCCATCACCCGCAAGGTCGGTGATCGTGATCTTCGCATCCGGGAACCCCTCTTTCAGAAGGGTTTCGAGTTCCTGGGCAGAAATGGCCATGGGTTCGTCCTTTGTCGTTGCTGCAAAACCTAATCCTGCCGCCTGCGGGAATCAAGCACCGCCAACAGCTTGCCCAAAAGCCACGCGATACAGGGCCGACAATTCCGCCAGCGGTGCGGCATCGCCCCCCAACTGCACAGCCTCGCCACCAAAGCGCCCGACCGTCGCCAGCACCACGCCAGCCTGCCCCGCCGCCACCATCAGCGCCTCGGCCTGATCGAAGCTGCAGGCAATCAGGTAGCGCGCCTGATCCTCGCCGAAAAGCTGCGCAATCTCGGATGCCTCCAGCGACACGCCAATCCCTGCCGCTTCGGCCATCTCGAAGGCGGCCAGCGCAAGCCCGCCATCCGACAGGTCGCTTGCCGCCTTGACCAGCCCGCGATTGGCCCGCAGGAAGTCACCATGCGCGCGCTCGCGGTCCAGATCGACGGGCGGCGCGTCCCCCGCCTCGATGCCGAACGCCTCGGCCAGAAGCGCGCTTTGCCCCAGATGGCCCTGCGTCTGACCCAGCAGCAGCACGATATCACCCGCTTGGGGCAATCCGCCGATGATATCGTCCACATGATCGATCAACCCCACCGCGCCAATCGTCGGCGTAGGCAGGATCGGCTGGCCGTCGGTTTCATTATACAGCGAGACATTGCCGGACACGATGGGCATGTCCAGCGCCGCACAGGCCGCCCCGATCCCCTTGATCGCGCCGACAAGCTGGCCCATGATCTCGGGCTTTTCGGGGTTGCCGAAATTCAGGTTATCCGTGCTGGCCAAAGGCCGCGCACCGACCGCACAGAGATTGCGATACGCCTCGGCCACAGCCTGCTTGCCGCCCTCAAAGGGGTTGGCGCGCACATAGCGCGGCGTCACGTCGCTGGTAAAGGCCAGCGCCTTGTCAGTGCCATGCACGCGCACCACCCCGGCCCCCAGACCGGGGGTGCGGATGCTGTCGCCCATCACCTGCGTGTCATATTGCTCCCAGACCCACGCCTTGTGGGCATAGCTGGGGCTGGAGATCAGCGCACGCAACGCGTCCACAGGCGCAATCTCGGGGATCTCTGGCAGATCACCCGCAGCGGATGTCTCGGTCCAGGGGCGGTCATATTCCGGCGCGCTGGACGACAGTTTCGACAGCGGCAGATCGGCCACGACCTCGTTGCCATGCAGGATCACGAAGCGGTCTTCGGCGATAGTCTCGCCGACAATGGCGAAATCCAGATCCCATTTCTCGAAGATCGCGCGGGCTTCAGCCTCCATCGACGGTTTCAGCACCATCAGCATGCGTTCCTGTGACTCGGACAGCATCATCTCATAGGCCGTCATCGCCGCCTCGCGCTGCGGGACGTGGTCAAGTTGCAGCCTGACACCAAGCCCGCCCTTGTCGCCCATCTCGACTGCCGAACAGGTCAGGCCCGCCGCCCCCATGTCCTGAATGGAAATCACCGCGCCCGAGGCCATCAGTTCCAGACAGGCTTCCAGCAGGCGCTTTTCGGTGAACGGGTCGCCCACCTGAACGGTGGGGCGCTTTTCCTCGATCGTGTCGTCAAACTCGGCACTGGCCATGGTGGCACCACCGACCCCGTCACGGCCTGTCTTGGCACCCAGATAGACCACGGGCATGCCCACACCCGACGCCGCAGAATAGAAAATCTTGTCCGCATCGGCCAGACCGGCGGCAAAGGCATTGACCAGACAATTGCCATTATAGGCGGGGTGAAACCGAACCTCGCCGCCCACGGTCGGCACGCCAAAGGCGTTGCCATAGCCGCCGATCCCCTCGACCACGCCGCGCACCAGATGCGGGGTCTTGGGATGCGAGGGCGCGCCAAAGCTCAGCGCGTTCATGGCAGCAACGGGCCGCGCGCCCATGGTGAACACGTCGCGCAGAATGCCGCCAACACCGGTGGCCGCCCCTTGATAGGGCTCGATATAGCTGGGGTGGTTATGGCTCTCCATCTTGAAGATGACAGCCTGCCCGTCGCCGATATCCACCACGCCTGCATTCTCGCCGGGGCCACAAATGACCTGCGGCCCAG
>SKRW01000039.1 GCA_007118295.1 Paracoccaceae bacterium
CTCAGCCGCGCCGACCTTGCGGTCGCGCTGGCCACCGGGCGCGTCGGGGCCACAACGGTTGCGGCGACGATGATCTGCGCGCATCTGGCGGGTATTGATGTCTTTGCCACGGGTGGCATTGGCGGCGTGCATCGCGGCGCATCAGAGAGCTTTGACATTTCCGCCGACCTGCACGAACTTGCGCAAACCCCGGTCACCGTGGTCGCCGCAGGGGCCAAGGCGATCCTTGATCTGCCCAAGACCTTCGAGGTGCTCGAAACACTGGGCGTGCCGGTCATCGCATATGGTCAGGATGCGCTTCCTGCCTTCTGGTCGCGCGATGCCGGGCTGCGCGCGCCCTTGCGACTGGACGCACCGCAGGACATTGCGCGCGCGCATCTGATGCGGGCGCGGCTGGGCCTGCCGGGTGGACAACTGATTGCAAACCCCATCCCGCCCGAGGCCGAAATACCCGCCGACACGCTCGCCCCGCTGATCGACGCGGCCCTGGAAGATGCACGCGCACAGGGGATCGCCGCCAAATCCGTCACCCCTTTCCTGCTCGCGCGCATTTTTGAGCTGACCGGTGGGGCCTCGCTGGAGGCCAATATCGCGCTGGTGCGCAACAATGCGCAGCTTGGCGCGAGGATTGCCTGCGCGCTCGCCACAGAACGCGCGAGCGGGCACGAAAACGGGCATCAGACCGGGTACCAGACCGGCCCCTGACACGTCACGGCAGAGCTTGTAATCCCCCCCGTGCTGCCCCATCTTGCGCGGGCAGACGCAGCAGTGAGACCCAGATGAGCGGAGATCCCGGAAAACGCGGCCTGATCGCCTCGCTGCGCGGCAATTTTCTTGCCGGTCTGGCGGTCATTGCGCCGGGTGTGCTGACACTCTGGCTGGTGTGGAATGTCATCACCTGGATCGACGGGCTGATTCTACCCCTGATTCCGCGCCGCTTTCATCCCGAAACGATGCTCGGCTGGGACATCCCCGGTGTGGGCGTGGTGATCTTCGTGATCTTCACGCTGGTCATGGGCTATTTCACCAAGGGGCTGATCGGGCGCACGCTGGTGAACTGGGGCGAGCGGATCGTCGAGGCAATGCCGGTTGTCCGCTCGATCTACAACGCCGTCAAACAGATCGCCGACACGATCCTGTCTCGCCAGGCCCCCACGTTTGACCGCGCCTGTCTGGTGCAATACCCCCGCCCCGGCATCTGGGCCGTGGCTTTCATCTCGACCACCACGCGCGGCGAAATCGGCGAGCATCTGGCCGCGCATGGCGAGATGATCTCGATCTTCCTGCCGACCACGCCGAACCCCACATCAGGCTTTCTGCTGTTCGTGCCGCGCGCCGATGTGATCGAGTTGGACATGCAGATCGAGGATGCGGCGAAACTGGTCATCTCGGCCGGACTGGTCTATCCCGATTCGCGCAAGGTCAGGGGCGTGAAAACGCCCCCGCTCAGCCAAACATCTCCTCAAGGTTGAGGGTCGCGCGTTCGTTCAGATCTGCCTTGTGGCGCGCAAGAAAGCCGTCACAGGCCTTGCGACCCGCCTCTTTCAGCGTGTGCAGCAGATAAGGCGTCGGTGTGACCTTGCTGGTCACCGAGAGCGTGTTCATCAGGTCGTCATCGGCGATCATATGCACCATGACATCCTTCATCGTGCCACGCTCCATCCGGCCCTCCTTGATCAGCTCCTTGACGAACTGGATCGCCCGCAATTCCCGCAGCAGCGACGAATTGAAACTGATCTCGTTGATCCGGTTCTGGATATCCTGCGGGGTCTGGGGCACATCCTCGCGGCGCAGGGGGTTGATGTTCACGATCAGGATGTCATCCGGCAAACCCGCGTGAAACAACGGAAACAGCGCCGGATTGCCGGTATACCCACCATCCCAGAACGCCTCGGTCGCGCCCGTCCCTGGGTCCACGAACTCCACAGCCTGAAACATCGTCGGCAGGCAGGCCGAGGCGAGAATCACCTCGCCCGATACCTCATCACCTGAAAACACCCGTATCTTGCCCGTGCGCACATTGGTCGTGGCGATGTGCAGTTCCGGCCCCTCAGAGGCACAGACCTTGTCGAAATTCAGCGAGCGCACGACCGGTTCCAGCGGATTGCGATACAGCGGGCCATATTGATAGGGGCTGGTCACCAGTGACGCCACATCCATGGGCGAGACCGGCATCATCTGTTCCATCCAGGAATTGATCATCCCCACAGGGGGCAGCGCCTGCGCAATCCAGCCCGTCAGGCGCAGGTCATGCACAGCCCCCACCTGATGCCAGATCCGGTCCAAGAGCACGCGCGCACCCTGCGCCCCTGCCTCGGCCCAGCCCGCCTTGAGCGCCGCTGCATTCAGCGCCCCCGCCGAGGTGCCCGAAATGGCGGCGATCTCGACATCCTTTTCCTGCAACAACCGGTCCAGGACACCCCAGGTAAACGCCCCATGCGCCCCACCGCCCTGCAAGGCCAGATTTATGCGTTTGCTCATCGTGATGCCCCGCCTGTGTCAGCCGACAGCGATGAGGCCACGGATTGCAGCTTCATCTTGCCTGAAATACTCACTTTTCGCCCCCGGCCAGATGGCGCAACGATCACAGTGCCGTCCATCCGCCATCCACCGAGATTGTGGTCCCGGTGATCTGGGCTGCCGCGTCCGAGCACAGAAACACCGCTGTGCCGCCCATCTGTTCGACCGTTGCGAACGCGCCCGAAGGCTGGCGCGACAGCATGACCTCCTTGATGACTGTCTCGCGGTCCATGTTGTGCGTCTTCATCTGGTCGGGGATCTGCTTTTCCACGATCGGCGTCAGCACATAACCCGGACAGATCGCGTTGCAGGTGACACCCTTGCCCGCGGCCTCCAGCGCTGTGGTCTTGGTCAGCCCGACGACCCCGTGCTTGGCCGCGACATAGGCCGATTTAAACGGGCTCGCCGTCAGCCCGTGCGCCGAGGCGATATTGATCACCCGCCCCCAGCCCGCCGCATACATGCCCGGCAGCGCCGCCGCCGACGTGTGAAAGGCCGAGGACAGGTTGATCGCGATGATCGCATCCCATTTCTCGCCTGGAAACTCCTCGATCCGTGCCACATGCTGAATGCCGGCATTGTTGATCAGGATATCACATCCCCCCGCCTGCGCGACCAGCGCGCGACATTCCTCGGGCTTCGACATGTCGGCCTGAATGTAGCGCACATCCGCGCCCGTCTCACGCGCCAGGGTCGCGGCCAGTTCATGGTCTTCGGGCGCATCGGTAAACGAGTTGATCACCACGCTGGCGCCGGCCCGCGCCAGTTCGCGCGCGATGCCAAGTCCGATCCCCGAATTCGACCCGGTCACGATTGCGCGTTTTCCTGCCAGTTGCATGTCACTCTCCCTCGCAATGGTCTCTCTGCCCTGCAGCATAGCAAGTGCAGCGCCAATGACCAGCGCCGCGCGCAGCGCGGTGCCACCGGATCTTGTAGGGCATCATCGCGGCACGATCCGTCGCCGAGGTCAAAAAAAAACGCCCGCACAAGGCGGGCGTCAGTTATTGAGGCAGGTTTCATACAGGCAAGAAACCTATCGAGCAGTGATCTACATATAACCATTCTGGATGAGCCTTCCAAGCTAAAAGTTTGAAAACTCTGGCAACGCACTGTAGCGTCTGCGGAAACCCGTCCACAAGAAAGCCCCGGAGCCGAGCAGATGATGCCCCTTTTTCGCCCCACCGCTGCCCTGATCGCCCTTGTCCTGCCCCTTGCGTTGCTGCCCGGTTGGGCTGCGGCCCAGCCCACACATGGCATAGCTATGTATGGAGAACCAGCCTTGCCACCAGATTTTGCGCATCTGCCCCATGTCAACCCCGATGCCCCCAAGGGCGGGCGCATCGTGCAGGGAGAGGTCGGCAGCTTCGACTCGCTCAACCCGCATATCCTCAAGGGGCGCACGCCATGGCAGTTGCAATATCTGGCCTATGAGAGCCTGCTGGGGCGCAACTACGACGAACCCTTTGCGCTTTACGGCCTTCTGGCCGAATCGGTCGAGACGGATGACGCGCGATCTTTCGTGGAATTTACCCTGCGTGAAGAGGCCCGATTCTCTGATGGCAGCCCGGTCACGGTCGAGGATGTGCTGTGGTCCTACGAGATTCTCGGCACCGAAGGGCACCCGCGGTTTCACGGCACATGGACGCGCGTGGCAAGTGCCGAGGCGACCGGCCCGCGTTCCGTGCGCTTTACCTTTACCGAACCGGACCGCGAATTGCCGCTGATCATGGGCCTGCGCCCGATCCTGCAAAAGGCGCAATGGGAGGGGGTCGATTTCGCCGAATCGGGCACATCCATCATCCCCATTGGCACCGCCCCCTATGTCATCGACCGCTTCGAGGCCGGGCGCTACGTCTATTTGCGGCGCAACCCCGACTATTGGGGCCGCGACCTGCCCTTCATGCGCGGACAGGCCAATCTGGACGAGATTCGCATGGAATTCTTCGGCGATGGCACCGCCATGTTCGAGGCGTTCACCTCTGGCCTGCTGAACACGATGCGCGAAACCAATGCCAATTCGTGGAACACGCGCTACAACTTTCCCGCTGTGCAGGCAGGCGAGATCGTGAAATCCGAAATCCCACACCAGCGCCCCTCGGGGATCGCCGGCTTTGTGATGAACACCCGCAACCCCCTGTTCGAAGACTGGCGTGTGCGCGAGGCGATGATCCACGCCTTCAATTTTGAGTATATCAGCCAGATCATCAATGACAGCGTGGACCCGCGCATCACCTCCTATTTCTCGAACTCTGTCCTCGGTATGCAGGACGGTGCGGCAGAGGGGCGCGTGGCCGAATTGCTGGCACCCTTTGCGGATGAGTTATTGCCCGGTGCAGTCGAGGGCTACACCCTGCCTGTCTCGGACGGATCAACCGCAAATCGCGCCAATATGCGCGCCGCCAGCAACCTGCTGACCGAGGCCGGATGGGAGCCTGACAGTGCAGGCGTGCTGCGCAACAGCGCAGGCCAACCCTTCCGCTTCACCATCCTGCTGCGGCAGGGATCGACCGAGGTGAACTCGATTGCCGATATCTATGTCGAGGCGCTGAAGCGGTTGGGCATGGAGGTCACAGTCAGCCAGATCGATTCGGCCCAGTATACCGAACGCACCAATGCCTTTGACTTCGACATGACCTATTACCTGCGCGGTCTCTCGCTCAGCCCCGGTACCGAACAGCGCCTGTATTGGGGGTCCGAGGCGGCCACCACATCCGGGTCGCGCAACCTGATGGGCGTGGAAAGTGCGGCAATCGACACGCTGATCGAAGGTTTGCTGAATTCGGTTGAACAGGATGATTTCGTCGCCACCGCCCGCGCGCTTGACCGCGTGCTGACGTCGGGCCGGTTCGTGGTGCCGTTCTGGTTCAATGACCGCGCCCGCATCGCACATGCCCGCGAATTGCGCTTTTCCGAACGCCTGCCCGTCTATGGTGACTGGATCGGGTTCCAGCCAGATGTCTGGTGGTGGGAGGACTGAAGCACCCCCGCGCGCATTTGAGACCCTGCACGATGCAACCTGCGTCACATCGTCATGTTTGAATTTGTGCACGGGTGGGTCACGCTCCTGTCAGTCCGGGGCTTCCCGGCAGATACAGGAGAATTCACTATGACA
>SKRW01000230.1 GCA_007118295.1 Paracoccaceae bacterium
CAACTGGGCGGCGAAAGCTATCTGTATGTGCGCACCGAAACGGGCGTCGCGTTGACCGCGCATCTGTCGGGCCAGACCAGCCTTGCGCGGGGCGGGCGGGCGCATCTGGCAATCCGGTCTGATTTCGCGCATGTTTTCCGCAAGGATGGAACCGCCCTGCCCCGCTTGCGGCTGGGCGAACTGGAAGGCGACGTGTCGTCGTGACAAATGAGACTGACCTGCTCGCGCCCGGTGCGCTGCCACTCTATCTGCAGATCAGCGAGATGCTGATCCGCGATATCGCAGCCGGGCGGTTGGCCGATGGTGCCCGTCTGCCCCCCGAGCGAGAGATGGCCGCGCAACTGGGCATCGCAATCGGCACCCTGCGGCGCGCCCTTGCAGACCTGACCGAAAAGGGTCTGCTGGAACGGATTCAGGGTTCCGGCAATTATGTCCGCCAGCAACCGGCACCCACGAGCGTCTATGCGCTGTTCCGGCTGGAACTGGTCGAGGGGGGTGGGCTGCCGACCGCAGATGTGCTGGACCTCGCCCGCGTTGCCAAACCGCATGACCTGCCCGAATTCGGAACAGACCCGCAGGCCTGGCGCATCCGGCGCCTGCGCCGCCTTTCGGCTACGCCCGCCGTTGTCGAGGAGATTTTCCTTGATGCCGGATATGCGACCCAGATGCGCGCCGATGCGTTGTCGGAATCCTTATATCTTTACTACCGTGATGCCCTGGGCCTGTGGATTCAGCGGGCCGAGGACCGGATCGACCAAGGCCCCCTGCCCGATTGGGCACCGGCGGCCTTTCCTGTCAAACCCGGCACAGTGCTGCCACGGATTACCCGCATTTCCTGGTCGCAGGACAATTCCCGCGCCGAGGTGTCGCGCAGTTGGTATGACCCCGCGCGCGTTCAGTATGTCGCGCGCCTGAAGTAAGAGACACATCATGACTAACCCCCTTCGCTACGGGATTATTGGCTGCGGGATGATGGGCCAGGAGCATCTGCGCAACATTGCCCTGATGGACGACATCGCAGAGGTTGTGGCCATATTCGAACCTGATACCGAGATGCGAAATGCAGCGCGCGCCCTTGCGCCACAGGCCCGGTTTCACGACAGCGTGGTGGACCTGCTGGCCGACCCGGGCATCACCGCACTGTTGATCGCCAGCCCGAATCATCTGCATCTGGCACAGTTGCAGCAAATCCGTGCAACCCGCCCCCTGCCCGTTCTGGTGGAAAAGCCGCTTTTCACCGACCCCGCGCAGGCCCGAGATCTGCAGGCGCTGGTTCAGGACTGGCCCGCACCGCTCTGGGTCGCCATGGAATACCGCTACATGCCTCCGGTTGCGGCATTGGTCCGCGAGGTGGACAACCTGACCGGCGGCATCCAGATGCTGACAATTCGCGAGCATCGCTTTCCTTTTTTGCCCAAGGTCGGCGACTGGAACCGTTTTAACCGCAACAGCGGTGGCACATTGGTCGAGAAATGCTGCCATTTCTTCGACCTGATGCGCCTGATTCTGCGCGATGACCCGGTGCGCATCATGGCGAGCGGCGGGCAGGCCGTGAACCATCTGACGGAACGCTATAGCGGCGAGACGCCCGATATCTGGGACCATGCCTATGTGATCGTGGATTTCGCGCGCGGGGCGCGGGCCATGCTGGAATTGTGCATGTTCGCCGAAGGAGCGCGGTATCAGGAAGAGATCAGTGCCATCGGGCCCGCAGGCAAGGTTGAGTGTCTTGTGCCCGGTCCGGGGCGGTTCTGGCCTGCGCATCTGGGCGCTCCACCTGTGGCACAACTTATCGTCAGCCCGCGCGCACCCAAGGGGCCCCATTCCATGGACATTCCGGTTGACCCGGCATTGCTGGACGCCGGCGATCACAATGGCTCGACATTCTACCAGCATCAGCGGTTTGCAGCGGCCGTGATGGGCCACGCATCCGTCGAGGTGACGGCGCTGGATGGTTGGTGGGCTGTGGCGATGGGGATGGCCGCGCAGGATTCAGCAATCAGCGGTCAGGCGGTGGATTTGCGCCAGTCGCCTTATGCGCCCTCCGCCTGCGTCCCGGTGTCCGCGCCATTGGTCTGAGCAGGCTGGCCGATGCCTGACGGCATCGGCCCGTCTTTGCGTCATGGCTTGGGCGGGCTTTCGGGCGGTGCGCCCTTTGCTGTGTCCTGCGCAGCGGATTCGCTGTGACCAGACGCCGGTTTCCGCGCTGAATCCATCACCCCTGTCACGCCCTTGTCCAGAGAAATGCCCAGTTCCTCGCCAATCTTGCGCAGCGCAGGCAGTTGCACGGCCATCCCCATGATCGAATCGAGCGCCTGATTGACAGGTGGCTTGTCGCCCTCGGTCCCTGCCCCGCCACCAGACCTGCCACCAAGCCCGGACACCTGATGAATGCGGATCGTGTCGATTTTCTCGGCAGGCTTGACCATTTCGGCCACGATCTGCGGCAGCGCCTTGAGGCGCTCCAACTCGATCCGCATTGCGACAATCTGATCGCTGAGCACATTCTCGGCACCTGCCAGTTCGCGGTTGCCTTCAGCTTGCGCCAGCAGTTCAGCCTTGATCGCTTCAGCGCGGATCTTGATCGATTCCGCCTCGGCGCGGGCTTCCTCCAGTCGCGCGCTTGCACGATCTTCGGCGGCGGCACGCTCGGCGGCAGCGGCCAGACGAATGGCCGTTGCTTCGCGCTCTGCCTCGCGGGCCGCTTCGATCAGTGCAATCTGCTTGATGCGCTCGGCCTCGGCCACGGCGCGGGCCGTGGTGATGGCCTCGGCCGCCTGCGCGGCTTCGGCACGGGCTCGGTCTGCGCTGGCGCGGGCATGGCTTTCCTTCTCGGACTTTTCGGCAACGACGATCTGGCGTTCCTGCTCGGCCACCTCCAACTCGCGGTCGCGGTTGATTTCGGCTTCGCGCAGCGCGCGTTCACGCGCAATTTCGGCGGCGCGAATGGCCTCTTCCTGCGCGATGCGTGCGCGTTCAATCTCGCGTTGGGCATCGGCACGACGCTGTGCAATCTGCGATTCCTGTGCGGCGCGAAGGGTCTCGACTTCCTCAAAGCGGGCGATCCGGGCGCTTTCCTCATCGCGCTCGATCTCCATCTTGGTGCGCTCCGCATTCATGGCAGAGCGACGCACATTCACATCGGCCTGTGCCTCGATCTCGGCACGCTCCATCCGGGAATTCGCGATGACCTCGGCCAGTTTGCGCATGCCAACCGCGTTGAAGGCATTGTTTTCATCCAGCGCATCAAATGGGGTCTGGTCGAGCGCTGTCAGCGACACAGATTCCAGCATCAGACCGTTCTTCAACAGATCCTCGCTGACCGTGTTCTGCACCTGCTGGACAAACTCGGCCCGGTTCTCGTGCAGTTCATCCATGGTCATCTGTGCTGCCACGGCGCGCAAACTGTCGATCAGCTTGCCCTCGATCATTTCGCGCAACTGATCGACATGAAAGGTCCGCTCACCCAGTGTCTGCGCCGCGCGACTGATGCCTTCTTCATTGGCCATGACCGAGACGTAGAATTCCACGCCAACATCCACCCGCATGCGGTCGCGCGTGATCAGTGCGGCCTCGCCGTTTCGGGTGACTTCCAGCCGCAAGGTCTTCATGTTGACCTGCCGCACCTCATGCAGCAGTGGAATGACAATCGTGCCGCCATCCATGATGATCTGCTTGCCGCCCGAGCCTGTCTTGACCAGCGCGATTTCGCGCGTGGTACGCCGGTATAACCGCGCAAGGATCAGCGCAGTCAGAACCAGCAAGCCGAGGATGACCCCCAGCACGATCAGATAATCACCAAGTGCCATCGAAAACTCCTGTCGTTGAATTGTTGTTGTTTATTCCGCCGCGCGCTCTGTCACGGGTCGCCCAACGGCACAATACGAAACTCGCCGCGTGCGGCCCCGTGCAACACGCGCAGCACCAGAACCTCGGTGCCTGCTGCAATCTGCTCGCGCTGGTCCAACGGTTGCGCGCGGATGTAATGCAGGTTTCCAAACCCGTCCTGCACCCGGATTTCAGCCGGGTGCCCCTGGCGCGCGACACCTTGCGACACCACGCCCCGGCGTCGGTTCAGCATCGCCTTGGATCGCACCGAACTTTCGCTGGCAGGGATCAGTCGCGCAAGCACACGCCCATACCCGCGCGCAAACCAGACCCCGACAAAACCTGCAGGCAGCACCGCCAGAACGGCTGGCAATGATGCACCGAAAACCTGCGCCGCAAGGCTTTGCACCAGATACCCGGACAGCCCGAACCCAGCCAGCGCCGCCGCCAGCCAGATCAGGAACGGCACCTTGCCCAGCCCCAGCATTGCCCCAAGGCTGCCGCCCTGTGCAGTGGCGACACCCGGTGCGCCGTCTGATGCGCCCAGATCCAGGTCGGACAGATCGACAGCGCCCATATCCGCTTGCGAAAGATCCAGCGATGACGGGACAGAGGCTGGCTCGAACCCTACGGCGCCTGCGTCCATCCCCGCATCAAGATCACCTGCCTCTGCAGCTTTGCCAAAGAGTGTTCCGCCCAGCAACAGCGCCGCAATCTCGAGTATCAACAACCCCGCCAACAGCCCGAGAGCGAAGGAAAAGGGCAAGACTGGTGGTGATAACAAGAAATCCAGCATCAACACGCCCCCAGGATACAATGCGCGAATCGGAAAACGACGCCCGGCGGCAAGTTTACTTCTGGTTGCATTGCTTGCAACTATCTTCATAGGCATCAGCGGGTCTGGGAGCCTTTGCCGTGTCGGTTTGGGGGGCCAGCACAGTGGCCGGTGTGCGGCTAGGACAGCTCGTCTCGGGGTTGCGATGCCGAAAGCGGCTGAAAAACCCGCGCGTTGTCCGGATTGGCAGCACCCAAGGCGGAGTGACCTCCCCCCTGCGCTGCGGCGTGATCTGTGGCCAACAGGATGGCATCTTCCAGTTCAGTGGCGCGATAGGGTTTGGCTGCATAGGTGACAAACCCGGCTGCACGATACGCCGCCACGTGCTGGGGCATGACATTGGCCGTGATCGCGACGGCTGCGGGTGGGGCCACGCCTGCGGCATTTGCCCGTTCTTGCAGCGTTTTCAGCGCCGCGAACCCATCCATGCCGGGCATGGAAATGTCCAGAAGAACCACATCAAACTGGCCGGGCATCCATGCTGCACAAGCCTCGAACCCGTCCTTGACCAGGGTCAGACGGGAGACGGCGCGTCGCAGCAGAGCGTCCAGAACAACACGGTTGGTGTGATTGTCATCGGCCGCCAGCAAGCGCAGCGGCGCAAGCATTGCCTGCCGGTGCGCGCCCTGTGCATCCACGTTCTGTTCGCGTTCATGGCCTGTCGCGGTGGGCAAGGGCAGGCGCACCGTGAAACGGCTCCCCTGCCCCGGTATGCTGTGCACGTCGATTTCGCCTGCCATCTGTCCGACGAGCTTTCGCGTAATCGCCATGCCAAGCCCCGTCCCGCCAAAACGACGGGCAACGCTGCCATCGCCCTGCTCGAACTCGTTGTAAAGCCGCGCAATTTGCTCTGGTTGCATCCCGATACCCGTATCGGCGACATCAATGACAAGCAAGCTGTCGGACGTTGCGGTGACACGCACGGTGACGCTGCCGACCTCGGTAAACTTGA
>SKRW01000042.1 GCA_007118295.1 Paracoccaceae bacterium
CGGCAGGTTGCGGTCAGGGTATTGGCCAGCAGGCAGGCGATCGTCATCGGCCCCACGCCCCCCGGCACAGGCGTGATCGCACCCGCCACCTGTGCCGCACTCTCGAAATGCACATCCCCCACAAGGCGCGTCTTGTCACCCGCCGGAATACGGTTGATACCCACATCGATCACGGTCGCACCGGGCTTGACCCAGTCGCCCGGTATCATCTCGGGCCGACCCACAGCCGCGACCAGTATATCCGCGCGGCGGCAGACAGCGGCCAGATCGCGGGTGCGCGAATGGGCGATGGTCACCGTGCAACTCTCGCCCAGCAGCAATTGCGCCATGGGCTTGCCCACGATATTCGAGCGCCCGACCACGACAGCCTCCATCCCCGACAGGCTGCCATGATGCTCGCGCAGCATCATCAGACAGCCCAGCGGCGTACAGGGCACCATTGCCTTCTGCCCGGTTCCCAGCAGTCCAACATTGGAAATGTGAAAGCCATCGACATCCTTGGCAGGGTCGATAGCGTTGATGACCAGGTCGGAATCGAGATGAGATGGCAGCGGCAACTGCACGAGAATCCCATTGATTTTCGGGTCCGCATTCAGCGCGGCAATCAGCGCCAGCAGATCAGCCTCGGATGTCGCGGCATCCAGCCGATGTTCGAAAGAGGCCATTCCGACCTCCCGCGTCAATTTGCCCTTGGACCGGACATAGACCTCGCTGGCAGGATCCTCGCCCACCAGCACAACGGCCAGACCGGGGGTGAGCCCCTGCGCCGCCTGCAACCGCGCCACATGATCGCGCACGCGCGACCGCATCCGTGCTGCAAAGGCCTTGCCGTCAATAAGTGCCGCACTCATTCCATCTGCTCCTTGCCACCTGTCCCGAGGCGCGCTTCCTCGCGCGCGATGGACCATTCGATCAGCAGCGTCCAAAGCTGCTCTGTCAGTTCCGGATCGACCCCCGCCATGCGTGCCTGGTCGCGCACATGCGCCAGCACCTCGTCCACGCGCGCCGCGATCCGGGCGGGCAATCCCTGTTCTGCCTTGATCTCGGCAGCCCGGTCGATACAGGCCACCCTTTCGCCCAAAAGCGCGATCAGCGCCCGGTCGATACGATCAATCTCTGCGCGCAACTCGGGCATGGTCGTGCATTGGGATGGGGTCGGCACACGTCGCTCCTTCTTGCAGGCTCGACCGCTGCCTAGCGCGACTGTCCTGAGGTTGCAATCCGCCCCTGCGGGATGGTGGGCGGGGCGACGTGCGGCGAAAGCCGCGCGAGCGCCGCGCGCCATCCCGCTCAGAACAACCCTTCGATCAGCCCCTCCTCATTGAAACGGATATTCTGCGCTGCAGGTTTGCGCGGCAGGCCCGGCATGGTCATGATCTCACCGCAGATCACCACGATGAACCCTGCCCCCGCCGACAAGCGCACCTCGCGTACTGGAACCGAATGGTTTATCGGTGCGCCGCGCAGGTCCGGATCGGTCGAGAATGAATATTGCGTCTTGGCCATGCAGATCGGCAGATGCCCATATCCGGCTTCCTCCCAATCCTTCAACTGGTTGCGGATCTTGCCATCGGCCAGCACGTCATCGGCGCGGTAGATACGGCGCGCGATCGTCTCGATCTTCTCGAACAGCGGCATGTCATCGCCATAGAGCGGCGCAAATTGCGACCAGTCGCCATCGGCCAGCTCGGCCACGCGAGTGGCCAGTGCCGTGACCCCTTTGGACCCTTCGGCCCAGTGACGGCACAGGATCGCCTCGGACCCCAGCGACGCCACATATGCCTTCACCGCCTGAACCTCGGCGTCGGTATCCGAGTGGAAATGGTTGATCGCCACGACCACAGGCACGCCAAAGGATTTCACATTCTCGATATGACGCCCCAGATTCGGGCAGCCTTTCTGCACGGCGCTGACATTTTCCGAACCAAGGTCTGCGCGCGCGACGCCGCCATTCATCTTCATCGCCCGCACGGTCGCCACGATCACGGCCACTGCGGGTTTCAGTCCAGCCTTGCGGCATTTGATGTTGAAGAACTTTTCTGCCCCCAGATCGGCCCCGAACCCGGCCTCGGTCACGACATAATCCGCCAGCCCGAGCGCGGTCTGAGTGGCCACGACCGAGTTGCACCCATGCGCGATATTGGCGAACGGCCCGCCATGAACAAAGGCGGGGTTGTTCTCCAGCGTCTGCACCAGATTGGGCTGCATCGCGTCTTTCAGCAGCACGGTCATCGCGCCTTCGGCACCGATATCGCGGCAGTGAATCGGTGTCTTGTCGCGTTTGTAGGCCACGACGATATCACCCAGACGGCGCTGCAGATCCTCCAGATCCGACGACAGGCACAGGATCGCCATCACCTCGGATGCCACGGTGATGTCGAAGCCGGTCTGGCGCGCAAAGCCGTTCGACACGCCACCAAGCGAGATCACCATGTCGCGCAGGGCGCGGTCATTCATGTCCATGACGCGCCGCCAACTGATGCGGCGTTCGTCAATCTCCAGCTCGTTGCCCCAGTAAATGTGATTGTCGATCATTGCAGACAGCAGGTTATGCGCCGAGGTGATCGCGTGGAAATCACCGGTGAAATGCAGGTTCATGTCTTCCATCGGCACGATCTGGGCATAGCCGCCGCCAGCCGCACCGCCCTTCATCCCGAAATTCGGGCCAAGGCTGGCCTCGCGGATGCAGATCGCTGTCTTTTTCCCGATCGCGTTCAGCCCGTCGCCAAGACCAACCGTTGTCGTGGTCTTGCCCTCGCCCGCAGGCGTGGGGTTGATCGCGGTGACAAGGATCAGTTTGCCGCGCTTGCGACCGCGCGCATCCGCCACAAATTCCTGACTGACCTTGGCCTTGTCATGCCCGAATGGCAGCAGATGCTCGGACGGGATGCCCAGCTTGGCCCCAATTTCCTGAATCGGGCGCTTCTGCGCCGCGCGTGCAATCTCGATATCGGTGGGCAATGTCATTCCCTGCGCTCCCTCTGGCATTTCTCTGCGCGCACCCTAGCCCAACGCTTGCGCGGCGAAATCTGCAAATACGACATCTGCGCGACCAGAGACGCCCTTGCAGCCCGCGCAACTTGTGCGCAATAAGCGCGGATGCAGACCCGACCGGATCAGACCTTGCGCGCGGCCCTGTGGATGACCGGGGCGGTTGCCTCTTTCCTGCTGATGGCCGTCGCCGGTCGCGCGGTTCAGGTTGATCTCAACACTTTTGAGTTGATGTTCTGGCGCTCGTTGATCGGGCTGATGATCGTGCTGGCGGTCTGGCGCATGCTGGGGCTAGGTACGGTTGCCCTGCACCCGTCCGGGGCCGGGTTGCACGCGGCACGGCACGTGATTCACTTTGCGGGACAGAACCTGTGGTTCTGGGGAATCACGGTCATCCCGCTGGCGCAACTCGTTGCACTGGAATTCACCTCGCCCATCTGGGTGGTCTTGCTGGCGCCGCTGCTGCTGGGCGAGTCCTTTACCCGGCGCAAGTTCGCAGTCGCCCTGATCGGGTTTTGCGGTATCCTGATCGTGGCCCGACCGGGACTGCAACCTCTGAGCCTTGGGCATCTGGCGGGGTTATGCGCGGCCCTGTGCTTTGCCATGAATGCCCTGCTGACCCGCCGCCTGATGCGGCAGAACACCGTGATTTGCGTTCTGTTCTGGATGACACTCAGCCAGACGCTGATGTCCCTGCCCGTTGGTCTGTGGACCGGCATGAACTGGCCCAGTGCCGCCCTGTGGCCGTGGCTGGCCGTGCTTGGGCTGACCGGGCTATCGGCGCATTATTGCCTGACCTCGGCGCTGAATGTTGCCTCTGCCTCGGTGGTGGCACCGATGGAATTCATCCGCCTGCCGCTGATCGCGATGGTGGGCATGATGATCTATGCAGAACCGCTTGACCCACTGGTATTTCTGGGCGCAGGCGTGATCTTTGCGGCCAACATGCTTAATGCGCGTGGCCCGCGCCCTGCGCGTGCCTGAATGAAAACACGCGCCCCGGACGATCCGTCCGGGGCGCGTTGCAGCATCGAAAATGTGACGCTCAGCCTTTCTTCAGGCAGCGCGCGCCCAGAACCTCGGCAATCTGCACGGCATTCAGCGCGGCCCCCTTGCGCAGGTTGTCAGACACGACCCAGATGTTCAGACCGTTATCGATGGTCGAATCCTGCCGGATGCGGCTGATATAGGTCGCGTAATCGCCCACGCAGTCAACCGGGGTGATGTAGCCACCATCCTCGCGCTTGTCGACGACAAGGATGCCCGGCGCTTCGCGCAGGATATCGCGCGCCTCGTCTTCATCGAGGAAATCCTCGAACTCGATATTGATCGCTTCCGAATGGCCGACAAAGACCGGCACGCGCACGCAGGTCGCAGTGACCTTGATCGACTTGTCCATGATTTTCTTGGTTTCGGCGACCATCTTCCACTCTTCCTTGGTCGAGCCATCGTCAAGAAAGACATCGATATGCGGGATCACGTTAAAGGCGATCTGCTTGGGGTAGACGCTGGGTTCCACTTCCTGACCCGGCACGAACATGCCCTTGGTCTGGTTCCACAACTCATCCATCGCATCCTTGCCGCTGCCCGATACCGACTGATAGGTGCTGACCACCACCCGCTTGATCCGCGCGCGGTCATGCAGCGGCTTGAGCGCCACAACCATCTGCGCTGTCGAACAGTTGGGGTTCGCGATGATGTTTTTCTTGGTGTAACCCTCGACCGCTTCGGCATTCACCTCGGGCACGACAAGCGGCACATCGGGGTCGTAGCGATAGAGCGACGAGTTGTCGATCACCACGCAGCCAGCCTTGGCGGCACGCGGGGCGTAGGTCTTGGTCGCTTCGCCGCCGATGGCGAACAGCGCAATGTCCCAACCCGTGAAATCGAACTGCTCCAGATCCTGACATTTCAGGGTGCGGTCGCCAAAGCTGACCTCGGTCCCCATCGACCGGCGCGAGGCAAGCGCCGCGATCTCATCGACCGGGAATTCCCGCTCGGCCAGAATATTCAGCATTTCGTGGCCCACATTGCCTGTGGCACCCACGACAACGACCTTGTAGCCCATTTCGGCCTCCTTTTGCGTGTTGCGGCTGACCTACCGCAATTGGCGCGCAAGGTGAAGGGGCGCTAATCAGTGCGGTCCCGCGCAAAGGCATAAATGATGCAGCCGATCAGCAAGGTCACCCCGAAAAACACGAACAGCGCCTGATAGGCGGCCTCAACGGGCAGGTCAGGCGCGCGGGCATGCACGCCGCCACTGGCCATCTGCAAAACCCCCACGCCGCCGATGGAACACAGGTTCAGAAAGGTGATCCCCCGCCCCGTCAGATGCGCCGGTATGAAACTGCGACCGTGCGCCATCATCATGGGAAAGGATGCACCAAAGAACCCCACACCTGCGAACAGCAGCGCCGCCTGCCAGAAACCGGCCAATGGGATAGCCCACAGCACCGCCAGACAGGCCACCCCCGCCAGATTGCCGACCAGCACCACCCATTTGCGTGTTCCGAACAGGCGATCCAGCGGACCATAGGCGAAATTGCCAAGGATCATCGCCACGGCCATCAGCAGCGTGACCTGCCCGATGCCCGTCGCAGACGCACCGTGCAGATC
>SKRW01000231.1 GCA_007118295.1 Paracoccaceae bacterium
CGCTGGAGAGCATCAGCGACGGGTTCGTCCTTCTTGACCACGACTGGCGGTTTCTGTTCGTGAACGCCCAAGCCGAACGGATTGTCGGGCGCAACCGCGAGGAGTTGCTGGGCAAAAACAACTGGGAGGTGTTTCCCGAGGCTGTCGGCACCATCGTCCAGCACGAGTATGAGCGTGCTCTTGAAACCGGCAAGCCTGTCCGGTTTCGATCTTTCTTCCTCCCGCTTTCGATCTGGTTCGAAATTGACGCTGAACCCACACCCGAGGGCCTTGCGGTCTATTTTCGCGATGTGACTCAGGAGCGCGCGCGCGAAGAAAAGCTGCGGTTATTGGAAATGGCGGTCGCACGACAGAGCGATATCCTGATGATTACCGAGGCCGAGCCGATCGACGCGCCCGATGGGCCGAAGATCGTCCATGTCAACGAGGCTTTTGTGAGACGCACCGGCTACAGCCGCGACGAGGCAATCGGGGCGACGCCGCGCATCTTGCAAGGGCCCAGAACCGATCGCGCCGAACTTGATAGCATCCGCAAGGCGCTGCAGAAATGGCGCCCGGTGCGCGCTGAACTGATCAACTACACCAAGACGGGCGAGGAATACTGGATAGAGTTGGACATCGTGCCAGTTGCCAATGAGAACGGCTGGTATACCCATTGGGTCGCGGTCGAACGCGACATCACGGACCGCAAGCGCGCCGAGGAAGAGAACCGCCTCAACCAAGAGCGGTTTCGCCTGGTGACGCAGGCCACGAATGATGTCATCTGGGATTGGGATCTGACGACCGACGTCCAATGGTGGAACGACAACATGCTGTCGCTTTTTGGTCACGACCCGAGAGATATTGAGCCTGGTTTTGATGCATGGGCGAAACGCCTCCACCCAGAGGACATGGATTGGGCCATTGAAAGCATCAATGCGCTGATCGCGGGTTCGGACAGTTTCTGGACGCAGGAATACCGCTTCCAGCATGCCAACGGAAACTATCTTACTATCATCGACCGTGGGTTCGTTATCCGTGACAGTGACGGCAAAGCCATCCGGATGCTGGGCTGCATGACCGATGTGTCCGAGCAGCGCGAGCTTGAAAGCCGCTTGCGTCAGGCTCAGAAGCTTGAAGCGGTCGGGCAGATCACCGGTGGTGTGGCGCATGACTTCAACAATCTGCTGACCGTCATCCTCGGTAATGCCGAACTTCTGGCCGAGGGGCTGGGCGATCACAAGCCGCTGCGCAGGTTGGCCGAAATGACCATCAATGCCGCCGAACGCGGAGCCGAGCTGACCAACCGGCTGTTGGCCTTCGCGCGCAGGCAACCGCTGCAACCGCGTGTGCTGGATGTGGCCAGCCTTGTCCAAGGCATGGAAGACCTGCTGCGCCGCTCCATCCCGGAGAGTATCGACATCCGGATCGTTCGCGCGGCGGATTTGTGGCAGGCCGAGATCGATGCACATCAGTTGGAGGCAGCGCTGTTCAACCTCGCACTCAACGCCCGCGATGCGATGCCCGACGGCGGCTATCTGACCATCGAGATGGCCAATGCGATACTCGACGATGAGTATGTTTCCACCGAACCGGATCTGGCATCCGGCCACTATGTGATGATTACCGTGACCGATTCCGGCACAGGCATGGATCTCGCAGTTCTCAACCGGGTGTTCGAGCCCTTTTTCACCACCAAAGAGGTCGGCAAGGGCACGGGGCTGGGCCTGAGCATGGTCTATGGCTTCGTAAAGCAGTCGCGCGGTCATATCCGGGTGTATTCCGAACCCGGCGAGGGTAGCTCCGTGAAGCTGTATTTCCCGCGATCAGTTGATGCAGATGCGCAACAAGGGGCCGATAGCGCGGGTCATCAGATCGTCGGCGGTGCCGAGTGCATCCTAGCCGTTGAAGACAATGAGATGGTGCGTCAGCACCTTGTCGCGAGCCTGGTCAGGCTGGGCTATCAGGTCGAAGCGGCGGAAACCGGGGCAGAGGCGCTCGAAATCCTGCGGGATCTGCCCAAACTCGACCTGTTGCTCACCGACGTCGTTCTGCCCGGCGGCATGAACGGGCGCAAACTTGCGGATGAGGCATGCACCCTGCGCCCCGGCCTGAAGGTTCTCTTCACCTCGGGCTATAGCGAAGACGCGATTGTCCATCACGGTCGCCTCGACCCTGGGGTCGAGCTGCTCAGCAAACCTTATCGCCGGGATCAACTCGCCATCAAGCTGCGCAAGGTGCTTGATCAGGCATAGGTTTCGATTTGCTCAGGTCGCTGCACCCGCGGACGCGCATGACGCGATAGTCTGTCGATCTGCAGGGAAACACGCCGAAACTGTTACGTGCGCGTCTGTTTCGGGCGATCAAGTCTGCTCCGCTTCATCAGAGCCGGGTTGATGGCGTTCGACCTGATTGCGTTGGTCAGAGTGATCTGTCTTCTGCCCAGAACTGTCTTTTGCGCGATCGGTGTCCGAACTGTCACGCGTGGGCGGTGCATCAGGACGTGCGTCGATTGCCGGACGCGCACGAGCATGATGCAGGTTCAGCGGCGGTGCGCTGCCATCCTTGTCCTGGCCCATGTATAGGGTCATGTGCGGGAAGGGTATTTCTACACCTGCCTCATCAAGCACCTGCTTCAGAATCTCGGTATAGGCACGTCCGACCGCCCATTGCATACCCGGTTGTGTCTTGATCCGTCCACGGATGACCACGGCAGAATCCCCAAGCGACACCACACCCTGAATGTCCAGAGGCTCCAGTATCGCGTCTGAAAATTCGCCCTCGGCCAGTATTTCATAAGCGCGATGCATAAGCGTTCTGACCTCGGCGATGTCTTCGCGATACGCGACGCCAATCTCGGCCACATGAAAGGCAAATCCCTTCATGAAGTTCGATACCATATCGACAGAGCTGAACGGGATCAGGTGATAGGTTCCGCTGACATCGCGCAGCCCGACAGATCTGACGGTCAGCTTTTCGACCACGCCGGTCATCCCACCAGCAGTGACCACATCGCCTTCATTCATGGCGTTCTCGAACTGGATGAAGGCACCGGTAATGATATCTTGCACCAGCTTTTGTGCGCCAAACCCGATTGCCAGACCCAGCACGCCGGCACCCGCCAACAATGGCGCAATGTTGACGCCCAGTTCGGCGAGGGTAAGCATGGAAGCGATGACAATCAGCGCGATGGTCAGGGCATTGCGCAGCAAAGCCAGAAGCGTGCGTTCGCGCGCGGTGGCAACGGTGCCCACGGCAGGGTTCAGGCGATATTCGACAAATGAGGACAGCCCAAGCCAGACAGCCATTGCAACCAGAATCACGAACGCCGCCGATACGATCCGCCCGACGACATCACGGCCAACTTCCGATGCCGCCCAGCTCAGGAAATCCATGACCTGCCAGCTTTGCGCGATGGAAACCAGCACTGCGATGACGACCAGAATTCTCAAGACCCGAAGGATGCTTGGAACAAATGCGTTCAGCCGATCCTCCAGAAGTGGCAGTTTCGCGCGCAGGTCGCTTGGGACACGCATTCCCCCTGTGATCGCACGTGATATGAACGCCATTGCAACCACACCGATCACCACCGCAATAACCGAGTTCACTGTCGCCATCAGCATGAATTGCAACGCATCCGTTGGCCGGGTGATCCAGACAATGAACAGCGCCAGAAGATAGGTTATTGCCAGCCAGTGCCAGATTCCGGCCACCATTGCCTCGACACGTCCGATCATATCCGAGGGTTCGCGCTGGTATCTCGCGCGGAGCGCTTCCGCGACTGTCTCACGGTTCTGCAGAATGATCAGCATTGCAATCAGCAGCGCAGTCACGACCAGCAGGATCAACACACTGCGCCCAACCGCGAAAGATACTGTCGCATTGACAATCGGCACGACCAGAAGCGCGCCATATCCCAACAGGCTGACCAGTCGCGACGCCCAGAAATACCAGTATGCTGCCGTTTCATCGCTCATCGGTGCAAAGCGCAACTGCGCATAGCGCGGCGCAAGAATGCCACGCAACACGACCTTGCCCATCTCGACCAGAAGAAACGCATTCAGAAACAGGCTTTGGCGGAAATCCATGCTGCCCGCGTCACCAGCAAACAAGGCAAAGCCGTAGCCTCCACCCCAGGCCAGCAGGATGATGAGCGCATCAATCAAACTTGAACCAATCAGCCAGACAGCCGAAAGCAACCAACCGCCACCCGCGCGCCGAGACATCGCACTGAATATCCACTGGCCGACTTTGCGCAGCGCGAAGAACAGCCCGATGGTGACAGCCATAACCGTGGCCAGCGCAACCACCGAATCCGACAGTTCAGCCCAGTCTACCGTGCTTTCACCTGTAAACAGCCCAAGAAGATCGTTTGCGTTTCCCTGCAGGCCAACGAAAATCCCGGTCATGTTTTCAGCGACATCCCGCGTCTGTTCTGCAATCTGTCGCGCAAATGACATCTGTGGCGGAGCTTGCGGCGAAACTGCCTGCGCGGCAGCGCCAGTGCCGGTTTCCGCGGCTGCCTCAAGCTGCCGAACAAGAGCCGCACGCGCCGCGTCATCGCGCAGGATCTCTGCCAGCATACTGGCAACATCACGTTCTGAAATAGCATCGGATGCCGCGTTTGTGGTCGTGACCTCCGTCTGTGCCGACACGGGCATCGTGAAGGCAAGCCAAATCAAAAGCGCGCGCAGCAACATAGAGTCTCCAACAGATCAGTCTTCGAGTGGCCGACTATCTAGGCCAATTTCGGCAAAGTTAAAAGTTGCAGTGGGATCTGACGTTATCTCATGAACTTTTCGCAGTTAACCAGATTGAGTTGAGACCTATCATGTGCACATTCAGACCCGGCCATGCCCGAGTGGAGCGCTCGGGCAGCATCAGATTAATTGGCATGGTTTTTCATTGATGTCCGCGCACTGACAGCCCGGAGCCTTTGGCTCAGGGCCTTTGGTTCTATGCTGCAGTGTTACCCGGCGGAACCGTCAGTCTGCGCCATGATGCGTGCCATGAAATCGGCCTCGGCCAATGGCAGAACAACGCGGCCCTCGGTATCGACATCGGCCATGCCGCTGAATGTGACCCGTTGAGCGCTGACAGCGGCGGTCGGACATCGTCCGGCTCGGCCCGCAGCACATCAAGGAGGGCTGGATCACTCTGACCCAGGCCAAGAACCGCGACCGCAAGCCCGTCGCCCTCTCCATCCCGGTCCTGCCCGAATTGAAGGTAGTCATCGCCGCCACGCCCACCGGCAACTTGGCCTTCCTCGTCACGGCGTTCGGCAAACCTTTCACCTCTAATGGCTTCGGCAACTGGTTCCGCCCACGGACTGCGCAAGGCGGGCGCGGCTCTGGCGGCCGAGAACGGGGCGACCGAGCGGCAGCTGATGGCGATCTTCGGCTGGACGACCATGAAGGAAGCGTCGCGCTACACGCGCGCCGCGCGCCAGAAGGTGCTGGCGGCGTCCGGGATGAAGCTCCTGTCGCGGGAGGGAGGCAGGCCGGAAAGGGAGGACGGTCGAAACAGCAACTCTTGACATGTACGGCGTTTTGCCGTACATGATGCTTTCAAAGGAGATCGACCATGTTCGCCATTACGTCAGTGACGCCAACGCCGGGC
>SKRW01000321.1 GCA_007118295.1 Paracoccaceae bacterium
CCTCACCTTGAAACCACCTGTTGGCGCAGGATAACCATGCAGCCCACAGCGCGTAAACCGGCTTTTGGCAGGACACGGGGTTTTCCGCTTTTCATGGTCTGGTCCCTGCACTACCCTTTGACGCATGTTTAGCATTGAACATGATTTCGACGCGACCGTGATCACACTGGTCGATGAAGGCGCCGCGCGGCCCGAGGCGCTGCGCGAGGATGTCATCATCACGGCCTTCGAGGATTGCGTGACCCTGCGCCAGTTCGACCCCAAGACTGATGACGAGGTCGTCATCACCCTGTCCATCGCACAACTGAACGAACTGGCCGCGGCGCTGAACCTGCCCGAAGGGGTCTATCGTCTGGGATCGCCAAAGCCGCGCGCATGACGGCATTTGACATGCCCTGGCTTGTCTTGCAGGGTGCACACATGGCGTCACGGCCACCATGGCCCGCAACGACCACCGACATTCTCATGACCAGACAGACCCGCGCCTGTGCGCATGCGGGCCAGAAAGGAACACCATGCTAACCAATGACCAGCTCGATAAATGGGACCGCGACCATTTCCTGCACGCCTCGACCGCCTTCGGCCAGCATGCGCGCGGCGAAAGCCCCACGCGCATCGTGCGCACGGCAAGCGGTGTCTATATCGAGGACCGTGACGGCAACAGGCTGCTGGATGCCTTTGCGGGCCTGTATTGCGTGAATGTGGGCTATGGGCGCACCGAGATTGCCGAGGCAATCGCCGCACAGGCGCATGAGCTGTCCTATTACCATTCCTATGTCGGGCATGGGACCGAAGCCTCGATCACGCTGGCGCGGATGGTGGCCGAGCGCGCGCCCGCGCATATGAACAAGGTCTATTTTGGTCTGGGCGGATCGGATGCGAATGAAACCAATGTCAAGCTGGTCTGGTACATCCAGAACGTGCTGGGCCGCCCCGAAAAGCGCAAGATCATCTCGCGCTGGCGCGGCTATCACGGCTCGGGGCTGATCACAGGCTCGCTGACCGGGCTGGTGCCGTTCCACAACAAGTTCGGCCTGCCCCTTGCAGAGATCCTGCATACCGAAGCGCCCTATTATTTCCGCCGCCCCGACCCGGACATGTCGGAAGAAGCCTTTACGGCCCATTGTGCGGGCGCGCTGGAGGAATTGATCGAACGCGAAGGCGCGGACACGATCGGCGCTTTCATCGGCGAACCCCTGCTGGGCACCGGGGGCATCGTGCCGCCGCCTGCAGGCTATTGGGAGGCGATTCAGGCGATCCTGAAAAAGCATGACATCCTGCTGATCGCGGATGAGGTGGTCACAGGCTTTGGCCGGATGGGCACGATGATGGGGTCCACCCATTACGGGATCACGCCCGATATCATCACCATCGCCAAGGGGCTGACCTCGGCCTATGCGCCGCTCTCGGGCTCGATTGTCAGTGACGATCTGTTCAAGGTGCTGGAAGAGGGAACGGACAAGTTTGGCCCCTTCGGCCATGGCTGGACCTATTCCGCGCACCCGATTGGTGCCGCTGCCGGTGTCGCCAACCTGAAACTGGTCGATGAACTGGGGCTGGTGGACAATGCGCGCGACACAGGCGCCTATTTCCGCACGGAAATGGCAAACGCGCTGAAAGGCCACCGCTTTGTCGGGGATGTGCGCGGCGACGGGATGCTGGCCGCCGTCGAATTGCAGCGCGACCCCGCTGCGCGCGTGGATTTCGAGGCGTCCGAGAAAGTGACCGTGCAGGTGGTGGCCGAAATGGCGCGGCGCGGTGTCATCGCGCGCGCCATGCCACAGGGCGAGATCATCGGCTTTGCGCCGCCCCTCTGCCTGTCGCGTGTTGAAGCGGATACTGTCGTATCGGTCACGCGCGACGCGCTGGACGCTGTCACCGGCGCGATGTAGGAAATGCCTTTTGTTGAGCGGGGCCGCGCGCAACGCGCGGCCCCGCGTCTGCCGATGCGCCGGAGTGTGCCATGACCACCACCAACCCGAATTTTACCGATGCCGAATACGAGGCGCGCATCGCGCGCACCCGAATCGAGATGGAAAAACGCGGCATCGAGTTGCTGATCATTTCGGACCCGTCCAACATGAACTGGATCTCGGGCTATGATGGCTGGTCCTTTTATGTGCATCAGGCAGTCCTGCTGCCATTGGAAGGGCCGCCTGTCTGGTGGGGGCGCGGGATTGATGCGGCAGGGGCTGTGCGGACTGTATTCATGCAGGGCGAAGAATGCATCGCTCCCTATGACGACAGCTATGTCCAGAACCCGCAGAAACACACGATGGAGGCGCTGGCCGGGTTGATCATCGACCGGGGCTGGAACAGCGGCTGGATCGGCGTCGAGATGGACAATTACTATTATTCGGCGGCGGCGCATGACACGTTGGTCAACCATCTGCACGAGGCGCGCTTTGTCGATGCGACCGGGGTGGTAAACTGGCAGCGACTGATCAAGTCGGATTCGGAGCTGTTGTATATCCGACGCGCTGCCCGGATCGTGGAACGGATGCACAAGGTGATCCTCGAGATGGCCGAACCCGGCCTGCCCAAGAACCGGCTGGTGGCCGAGATCACGCGCGCAGGTATCGAAGGGGCCGACGGGCAATGGGGGGACTACCCCGCGATCGTACCGATGGCGCCTTCGGGGCTGGATGCGACGGCGGCACATCTGACATGGGATGACCGGCCCATGCGCCGCGGCGAATCGACCTTTTTCGAGATTGCCGGCGTGCACCGGCGCTATCACTGCCCACAATCGCGCACGCTGTTTCTGGGGCAGGTACCGGATCTCTATCGCCACGCCGAAGAGGCTGTGCTGGAGGCAACCGAAGCCGGGCTTGCGCAATGCTTTCCGGGGGCGCGGGCCGAAGATGTGGCCAATGCCTTTAATGCGACCCTGAACCGCAAGGGGTTCGAAAAGGACAATCGTTGCGGCTATTCGGTGGGGTTGAGCTATCCACCCGACTGGGGCGAGCGGACGCTCTCGCTGCGCCGGGGTGACATGACCGAGTTGAAGCCCGGCATGGTGATCCATTTCATGCCTGCGCTGTGGCTGGAGGATGGCGGGCTGGAGATCACCGAGCCTGTGCTGATCACCGAACACGGCCCCGAGATGCTGTGCGATACGCCGCGCGAGATCTTCGTGAAGTAAGGGGGCGCCCTGCGGGCAAGGGGGGCGCGGCTGCGCCGCGCCCCCCTTGCCCGCAGGCCACATTATGGGCAGTCGCTGACGCGATGCCCGGCAGGACGCAGCGACAGCGCCACACTTGGAACCGGTTTTGCCGTCAGACCTTGAGACTGAGTATTTCAGGCAAGATGAAGGTTTGAAGAAAGTTCAGCCGACAAACGCTTTCTCGACGACATATTCGGCAGGCTCGGAATTGGCCCCTTCGCACAGGCCCGCGCCCTCGAGGATGGTCTTGATGTCGAGGTTGAAGCCGAGCGAGCCGCAGACCATCGCGCGGTCTGTCGCGGGGTCGAGGGGCGGGATGCCCAATTCGGCGAACACCTTGCCCGAGGCGAGGTTATCCGTGATCCGGCCCATCCGTGGCGACGCCTCCTGCGTGGTGGTCGGGTAATAGAACAGCTTGTCGCCGACCAACTCGCCAATCAGCGGATCCTCCGGCAGCGCCGCGATCAGATCGGCGCCATAGGTCAGTTCTGCTACATCGCGACAGGTATGCATGACCACGACCTGTTCGTATTTTTCCCATGTCTCTGGGTCGCGCAGAAGCGAGGCAAAGGGCGCGATACCTGTTCCCGTGGCCAGCATCCAGAGCCGTTTTCCGGGCAGCAGCGCATCCAGCACCAGCGTGCCCACGGGCTTGGGGCGCAGGATGATCGGATCGCCCGGCTGGATATGCTGCAGGCGCGAGGTGAGCGGGCCGTCGGGGACCTTGATCGAGTAGAATTCCAGTTCTTCATCCCAGGACGGCGATGCGATCGAATAGGCGCGCAGGAGTGGCTTGCCGTTCTCACCCATCAGCCCGATCATCACGAATTCACCCGAACGGAAGCGCAGGCTGCGTGGCCGGGTGCAGCGAAAGGCAAACAACCGGTCGGTATAATGCGTGACCGAAGTGACTGTCTGCGCATCGGGCAAGGTAGGGGTGGGCTTCGGAGCCGCTGTGAGATGTTCGGTCATGAGGATCGCTTTCGCCTTTCCTGCGGCCTGACCCGGTTCGGGCCGCTGCGTCTGTGCATGAGGTAGTGGCTGTCACTATGCCTTGACACAGGTCAAGTGCAAGCGCGCTTTTGGTCGCAAAGGCGATAATTCACAGAAACTTGCAAATTTTGTTCTGTTTATTGCAGGTTATTTCATCGATAAAGGAAGAATATTCCACAATAGCCTGAGAAGAAAGGGCAAGGCCGATGGCCGACATACTTGATGATCTGGACCGCCGTATCCTGGCGGAGTTGCAGCGCGATGCCAGTCAGTCGCTTGATGACATTGCCCGCGAGGTGGGGTCGAGCAAGACGCCGGTCTGGAACCGTATCCGAAAGCTGCGCAAGGCGGGCGTGATCCTGCGCGACACAGTGCTGCTGGACCCCGAGGCGCTGGGGCTGGAGGCGTGTTTCTTTGTACTGGTGCGCACCTCGGCACATGAGGCGGATTGGCAGGCCCGGTTTCTGCATGCCGTGCGCGCGCGCCCCGAGGTGCTGGAGGCGCACCGGCTGGCAGGCGATATCGATTATATCCTGAAAGTGCGCGTGCCAAATGCGCGCGCCTATGACCGATTCTATCAGGCGCTGATCTCGGAGGTGAGTATCCATAACGTCACCGCACTGCTGTCAATGGAAGAGATAAAGTACACGACCGAGTTGCCGCTTGAACAGACCCGCGCCTGAGACCCGGCCAGAAGTCTGTCGCGCAATCCGGGGCGCTGCGCTATGCTGGCACTGACACAAGCGTTGCAAGGAGCATGGGATATGCGGATCGTTTCGGTTCTGGTCGCAGTCACGATTGCGCTGGCAGGGGGTGCAACGGGGGGTGTGACGGGTGGCGCAGCGGGGGCGCGGGATTTGCCGCAACTGTTTGATGTGCGGGGGGTGGCCACGGATGATGTGCTGAACATCCGTGCAGCCCCCACGGCCTCGGCCACGATCATCGGGGCATTGCCGCCAGATGCACGCGGGATCGAGGTTGTGGCCCGCAATGCGGCAGCTACATGGGGGCAGGTCAATACGGGCGAGCAGTCGGGCTGGGTCTCGCTGCGCTACATGGAACCGCGCGGCGTACACATTGATCATTACAACCTGCCTGTGGGGCTCAGTTGTTTCGGGACCGAGCCGTTCTGGTCGTTGCGCAATCAGGGTGGGAGCTTCGACTACAGCACACCTGAAATCCCGGGGCGCGCGCTGGACATCCGGGTGGCGCAGGACAGTGGCCTTGCCGAAGATCTGCGGCGGATGGTGCAGTTCAGCGGAATCGACGGGCCTGCGACCGCGTTCATTTACCCGGCGGCCTGCAGTGACGGGATGAGTGACCGAGCCTATGGGCTGTCGATCGGGGTCATGATGTCACCGGGCGGACGGCTTTTGAACGGGTGTTGCAGCCTTGCGCGTTCGCGATTTTGACAGGGGCGCGTTTGCAAG
>SKRW01000070.1 GCA_007118295.1 Paracoccaceae bacterium
AAACACCCCCACCTGTCAGGAAAGCTGTGTAATGACCATGGTATTCGGCTGATGTTCGTCGACAGCTGCATCACCGACCAAGTGCTGTCCGTAGCGACACGGTTCGACACCCCCGTGCTAGGCATCCACGACAGCTTCATCGTCGCCCGGGACAACGCTTCGACCGTGTCGTTGATCATCGACGTGGCTGCGAGGGAGAACATCGGGTCGGCCCTGAAGGTCGAGGTCACCGGTTCGACGTCGTCCCCGGTCCGGTCTGACGGTTATCGGGCGCGGTTGGCCGCCCATAGAACCCGGTTGGCCTAGGATTTGGTTAGGGTTAGGGGGAGACGACTGCTACTGACCACACCACCCTATTTTTCCTTCTTCCATTACTTATACCTATTCCCCCCAGCCCCAAGCCTGTCGTGAAGTCGCTGGGACGGAAACCCGTGACCCCCGGTTGGGGCAGTTTCCGGGGCATTAAGGGAGCCTACGCCGATCGACTGCCCTTACCACTCTGGCCGTCAGTCAACTGGCTGGGGTGGTAGGATTCGAACCTACGGTACACGGTACCAAAAACCGTTGCCTTACCACTTGGCTACACCCCAACTGTGCGGCGCGTTTTATCCAAGCGCTGGCACGGCTGCAAGCCCAATCTTGGCGCCCCGGCAGAAGAATTCGGCGCGCCAGTCAGACGGGCAGGTTCAGTTTTTTCCAGTCGGGCAAGTATTGAACCCGAGCAACGAATAAAGCGGGCATGTCTGCATCAACCCGGTCGCCAGTGGCACCACCCCAATCAGATACAACCAGCGCAGGCTGGCCTCGGGATTCAGGAAAAAGCCGGCGATCAGCGCAAGTCCGATGACGATCCGGGCAATCCGGTCGAGTCCGCCCACGTTTCTGGCAAGCATGATTTTCCACTCCTGTTTCGATGCAAAAACATCTTAAGATTTATATCTTGGAATGTCACGCTTTCAGCCGCCGCACAAGTGCGCGCAGTCCGCCCTGTCCGGGCAGATTGCCGCAGCACGAATAGCAGGCGCGACCCGGTCAACCCCGGCGTCGCGCGGCCAGACGCGGCAGCAGCGCCGAGAAGTCGCGGCCCCTGCCATCCTCTTGCTCGACAAAGGTTGCGTAAAGCGCCATGGCCTGCGCGCCCATCGGCGTATCAGCATCGACAGTTTCGGCGGCCTGTTGTGACAGGCGAAGATCCTTGAGCATCAACTCGGCAGCAAAGCCCGGCGCATACCCATTGTCAGCCGGGCTCTGCGGACCGATTCCGGGGGCCGGGCAATAGACATTCATCGACCAACTGTAACCTGACGAGGTCGAGACCACGTCGAACATCTTTTGCCGGTCCAGCCCCAGTTTGTCTGCCAGGGCAAAGGCCTCGCAGGTCACGGCCATTGTCGCACCCAGGATCATGTTGTTGCAGATCTTGGCGGCCTGCCCGGCACCAGACTCGCCACAATTAACCGCCTTTTGTCCCATGACCTCGAACAGGGGCAGGACCTTGGCAAAGGCTGGCTCGGTGCCGCCCACCATGAAGGTCAGTGTCCCTGCCGCCGCACCACCGACACCGCCTGAAACTGGCGCATCCAGCGCACAAATCCCGGCGGCCTGAGCCTGCGCGGCCACAACACGCGCGCTGTCCACATCCACGGTCGAGCAGTCGCACAGCACAGGTCCGGTCGTCATGGCGGGAATGACCTCATCGGCAACCGAACGCAGGACCGCCCCGCTGGGCAGCATCGTGATCACGACATCAGCACCCGTCACGGCCGCGGTCGCGGATACAGCGCTGGCCACACCATCCGGGCAGGGCGCGACCAGATCGAAACCCAGCACGTCATGCCCGGCCTTGGCCAGATTGGCCGCCATAGGCCCACCCATATTGCCAAGCCCTATAAACCCGATCTTCATTTGCTCTCCTCCTCGAATGACAATTCATCTGGCCCGAGCGAGGCCAACATTGCGGCGATCTCGCCTTCAGTCACATCTTCCAGCCGCGCATGCCGCCAGTTCGGGCTGCGATCCTTGTCGATGATCGCGGCGCGGATCCCTTCCAGAAAATCCGCCTGCGCCATGGCGCGCCATGTAAATCGATATTCCTGCGCCAACGCATCGCGGATCGTGGCAGTGTCGGCAAGGTTGCGCAACATCGCATGGGTGCAGGCAACTGACAGCGGCGCGGCGCGGCGCAGAGCGGTCAGCGCCTGGGTGGCGAAATCAGAGCCATCAGCCTGCAGTACCTCCTCAACGGCCTGAGGCGTGCTCGCGCCGAAAGCCGCATCTATCGTCGCCTGCTGGTCCGCAAAACGCGTATCAGGTGCTGCGGTACCCTCCAGCGCGCGCACATCCCCCGTCGCGACAAGGGCAGATTTCACGTCCGCCCATGCCTGCTCTTCGATGTAGATGTCGGCAAAGCCAGCGCGAATTGCATCACCGGGACCCATCCGCGCGCCTGTCATTCCCAGATAGGCCCCCATCCCGCCCGGCGCGCGTGCCAGCAGATAGGACCCCCCGACATCCGGCACCAGCCCGATCCCGCATTCCGGCATCGCGATCTGACTGGACTGACCCACGACACGGTGACTGGCATGGCAGCCCACACCCACACCGCCGCCCATGGTAAAGCCCTGCAATAAGCTGACGACCGGTTTCGTGTATTCGGCAAGGCACGCATTCATGCGGTATTCATCCGCCCAGAAGCGCCGCCCATAGGTATAATGGCCCGCTGTGCCTGTTGCATACATCTCGGCGATATCACCACCTGCGCAGAACGCCTTGTCGCCCTCGGCATCGATCAGCACAAGGGCGACACGATCATCATCGCGCCATGTCCTGAGCGCAGTATCAATCGCAAGGCACATTTCATAGCTCAGCGCGTTCAGTGCCTTGGGACGGGCCAGCGTGATCCGGCCCGCGCGCCCCTCGCGGCGAATATGAATATCCGCCATCAGCGCGCTACCAACATCTGACGCGCCACGATCAGGCGCATGATCTCGTTCGTGCCTTCAAGTATCTGATGCACCCGCAAATCGCGCACCAGCTTTTCCACCCCGTAATCGGCCAGATAGCCGTAGCCGCCATGCAGTTGCAGACATTGGTCGGCAATGCGACTGCCCGCTTCGGTGACGAATTTCTTGGCCATGGCGCAGAACTTGGTGGCATCGGGCGCGCCCTGATCCAGTTTCCACGCCGCTTGCCGTAGAAAGACCCGCGCGGCCTGCAATTCGATCTCCATATCCGCCAGACGGAACTGCAAAGCCTGAAACTGATCGATTGTCTGCCCGAAAGCGCGGCGCTCTCCCATATAGGCCAGGGTCGCGTCCAGCGCCGCCTGCGCACCGCCAAGGCTGCAGGCCGCGATGTTCAACCGCCCGCCGTCAAGCCCGGCCATCGCATAACGAAAACCCGCGCCTTCCTCGCCCAGCAGGGCGTCCGCGCCCACCCGGCAATCGTCGAACTGCACCTGCCGCGTGGGTTGCGAGCGCCAGCCCATCTTGTCTTCCAGCCCGCCGAAACTCAGCCCCGGAACGCCATCCATCACCACCAGCGCCGAGATGCCACGCGGGCCGTCCTCGCCAGTCCGGGCCATGACGATATAGCCATCCGAATACCCGCCCCCCGAGATGAACGCCTTGGTGCCGTTCAGGACATAGCCCGCATTATCGCGCGCCGCGCGCGTCTTCAGCGCCGCGGCATCCGAGCCAGACCCCGGCTCGGTCAGGCAGTAGGACATGAAACACTCCAGCCCGACGATCTTGGGCAGCAGTTCTGCGCGCATCTGTTCTGACCCGAACTTGTCGATCATCGCCGCGCACATGTTGTGGATCGACAAAAAGGCCGCGACCGACGGGCAGGCCATGGACAGCGCCTCGAAGATCAGGGTGGCCTCCAGCCGCGACAGGCCAGCGCCACCGGACCGTTCGCGCACATAGAGCCCGCCAAAGCCAAGCTCTGCAAATCTGCTCCACAAGTCCTTTGGGATCGTGCCGTCTGCCTCCCATTTGCGGGCATTGGGCGCGATGTGCTCGGCCCCGAATGCGCGGGCCATGTCGAAGATCGCTTCGGCTTCCTCGCTCAAGGTAAAATCCATCTGTTCCTCCTGCGCGTCTCTTGCAGCCTGACTAGGCCGCAACTGTTGCAGCAATTTTGCAAAATTCCCGTCGGGATCGGTAGCCGCACCCCTCTTGTCCAGCGCGCTTTGCCCGCCCCACAAATGGTCATCGACTACTGGAACCTGCCGCGCGCCTGCGCGACCTGATCATCGCGGTCCACGCGGACGAGGCCGGGCACCGCGACAAGAACCATGACTTTGCCGATGCTCTCCAGGATGGTCGGCACGATTGACCATTTCATCTTGCCGAAAATACTCCACGGGGGGTGCGGGGGGTGTGAAACCCCCCGCCCTTTCGGTCAGTCCATCGCCTTGAAGTTGAAGGCAGCGCCTTCCTTGATCCCACTTGGCCAGCGAGAGGTAATCGTCTTGGTCCGCGTGTAGAACCTGAACGCGTCGGGACCGTGCTGGTTCAGGTCACCAAATCCCGATTTCTTCCAGCCCCCAAAGGTGTGGTAGGCCAACGGAACCGGGATCGGCACATTGATCCCCACCATCCCGATATTGATCCGATGCGCGAAGTCACGCGCAGCATCGCCATCGCGGGTAAAGATCGCAGTGCCATTGCCATATTCATGGTCCATGGCAAGGCTGATCGCTTCCTCGTAGCTTGCTGCGCGCACCATCGACAGGACCGGGCCGAAGATCTCCTTGCGGTAGATGTCCATCTCGGGGGTTACATGGTCAAACAGATGCGGGCCGACGAAAAAGCCGTCCTCATAGCCTTGCAGGCTGAAATTGCGACCATCGATGACCAGTTCAGCCCCCTGTTCAATGCCGGTCTCGACCAGTCGCAGGATGTTTTCCTTGGCCGCTGCGGTAACGACTGGCCCGTAATCGACATCATCGCCGCCCGTCCATGGACCGACCTTCAGCGCCTCGATCTTGGGTACCAGCCGTTCGCGCAACGCCTCTGCCGTGCCCTCGCCGACCGGCACCGCGACCGAGATCGCCATGCACCGCTCGCCTGCCGCACCATATCCTGCGCCGATCAGTGCATCCGCGGCCTGATCCATATCGGCGTCGGGCATGATGATCATGTGGTTCTTGGCACCGCCGAAACATTGCACCCGCTTGCCCGCTGCACAGCCGCGCGAGTAGATGTAATGCGCGATCGGGGTCGAGCCGACGAACCCCACGGCCTGAATGGTTTCATTGTCCAGAATCGCGTCCACGGCTTCCTTGTCACCATTGACGACTTGCAGCACCCCATCAGGCAGACCCGCTTCCTTGAAGATCGCAGCCAGCATCAGCGGCACCGAGGGGTCACGCTCGGACGGTTTGAGGATCATCGCATTGCCACAGGCCAGCGCCGGGCCCATTTTCCACAGCGGGATCATTGCGGGAAAGTTGAAGGGCGTGATGCCTGCCACCACACCCAGTGGCTGGCGCATGGAATACATGTCGATGCCGGGGCCTGCAC
>SKRW01000043.1 GCA_007118295.1 Paracoccaceae bacterium
AGATTGCGCTTGCAGCCGCCGAGGCCTGCCGCACCCACAAGCTGGCAACAGCGGATGCGATCATATTTGCGACGGCGCAGGCGCAGGGCGCGCAACTTCTGACATGCGACGCACATTTTGCAGGGCATCCCGGCGTCACGCTGATCGAAAAGGTGAAGGATTGAAGCCTTTGTCCTGCCCGGCTTCCATCTGTTCGTTGAGTTTGAGGACCATCACGGCCTCGATGCTGGCCAGGAGTTCCGCCAAGACCAGCGGCGGCACGCCCAGCGCCTGACCGAGTGCCAGCGCCGCGCTCATATCCCATCCGATCACGGCACCCGGCGCGATGCGCAACTGGCCGCCAAGGCGCTCGACCAGATCCCGGATCTGCCAGCCTTCCTGCGTGAGTGGACGGTTCAGCCGCGCCGGGCAGTCCGGGAAGGGTGATTGATCAACTCCATCCTGGTGGCCCCCATCGCACTGCGCATGGCAATCGGCCCGACAAGGGTGGGGATTTTCGCCAGAAGCCCGGCATGGGCCTGCGCATCAAACAGGTGTCGGCTTTGCGGGTGGGGGTCGTCTGCGGCAATCGCCCCCGGCCTCGATCAGGAAATGCTCCAGCACATTGGCCCCGATCCCGGTTTCCACGGCGGCCGTGCGCAGGGAATGCAGCCGCCGCTGCGGCAAGGCCTCGCCCAGCACCACCTCGCCCCGGCCGAGCGGGCAGTTGTCAAGAATGCAAGCCCGCAGGGTCTGGCGGAACGGGTCAACCCCCGGTTCTTTCAGTTAATCCCGGTTCAGCCGGATATAGAGCGGCCCGAAGGCCTTGCCGGGTTCATCCAGCGCCGCTGTCGCATTGGCCGCGATCTGGTCAAGGGCCGCCCTGATACCGCCGCTCTCAGCTTGCAGATAAGCTTCGCAAGGTGCGCGAACAGTATGACCTTTGCACCTCCTCGCGCGTGGCATCATCGCCTTGGACCAGAGTATCGCCGTTCCCAGAGCCATCGGCCTTGACCGGGCTGTGCGATGACATGACAAGGAAATTGCAAGACCTGATTCCATTCGCCATCAGGTCACTGGAAAACAAGGAAATCTGGGAACAGTAATGACGCTGAAAGTCAGGCAACTTCTTTGCAGGTTAGCGGATCCTCTGGCGGCGACGCCACCGATCCCGGAACAGCATATCTCCGGGATATGTGCAGGCGCCAGTGCGCATCGGGTCGAGTCGATCATCCTGCGCAAGCTGCATGCCCATGCCTGCCACCCTGCTGTCCAGCACCTGTCCGGGACGGTCCTGCAGTTGACAGCGCTGACGATGATGCTCGAACACCGCATGCAGCCCATCGCGGCGGCGATCCGTGGGCGCGGGCTCCAGGCTGCCATCATCAAGGGCGGAGTCTTTGCATGCCGCCTCTATCCCCACCCGGAAGACAGGCCCTGGACAGATATCGACATTCTGGCCGCACCGGGGGCGCGCGAGGAAATCGCAGCACTCCTGCGCGATCTGGGCTATTGCTACAGCGGGGCAGAGGGTGCCGAGAACCACAAACGCGAAGAGAAATGGAGCCACCCCGACCAGCCCAACCTGCTGATCGAACTGCATGGCGATCTGGTGCATTATCCGTTGCTGCGCCGGGGCATCCGCTTTGGCTGGGCCGAGTTGAACCTTGCCGGAGATGGTGACCCGCAAACACCGCTAGCCCTGTTCGCAACAGCAGTTGTGCATGCCGCACTCGGGCACAAGTTTCATGAACTGCGCCTGATGGTGGACGTATTGCAGGCTTTCCGCGCGCTGGACGCGGCCGACAGGGCCAGACTGCCCGACCGGATGGCAGCGCTGTCACTTCGCCTGGAGGCATCGCTGTCATTGCGTCTGGTCGCAGAGCTTTTTGAGCAGAAGGATGCAGGGCAACTCGCGGATACGTTCGCCCTGCCGATACAATCCCGGCTTGCGGCGGGCATCGTGCGGCCGCGTGATGTGCTGATGGCCGATGGTCGGCGGCTGGGCCCGTCGCACCTGCGACGCCATGCCTTTCGCTGGCTGCAACAGGCGCATCTGTCGCGGGCAAAGCCATCATGACATCAGACCTGCGGATTGTACTTGCGACAGACAAGTCCGGTTACATGGCCCCGATCATCCCGGCCCTCACCCGGACGGGTGCCCAGATTGTCGCGCATATCGCGCCCCCCCGGACATGGCGCAAAACCCATCGTGGCGACTGGAGATTCGGTCCGGTTCTGGCCCGGCATGCCCCGGCATGTCAGACCTTGCCCTTTACCGGCGCGCAGGACTGGCCGCAGATCATTGACCAGTTGGACCGCCTTGGCCCTGACCTGATTGTCAGTGCGTATTTCGGGGCGCGGATTCCGCAGGCGGTGCTTGCGCTTGCGCGACTGGGCGGGGTCAATCTGCATCCGGCCCGGCTGCCATGGTATGCTGGGGCCGCGCCATTGCACACCATGCTGCTAGACGGGACCCCGGATCGGTTTGGTGGCATGACGCTGCACGTCGTGGCCGAAGCATTCGACGCCGGGCCGATCATCGGGGCCGCGACGCTGTCGCCCGATGCATGGACCGGGCCCGCGCGTCTGAATGCGGCGCTTGCCGGGGCAGGCGAGGCGCTGTGTGCCGGACCGTTACAAGACTGGATCGCGGGACGGATCACACCACGCGAGCAGATAGACGGTGTCTTTCCCCGCGCCATGCTGAAAGACCTCGGCGCAATCGTGCCGTCCGAAATGACAGTGGACAAGGTGCAGATGCTGCTGCGCTTCTTTCGCAAGGGATTGCCCGTCGCGACGCCCGATGGCCCCCAGATGGCTGGCCGTCTGCTGCGTCGGCTTGGCCCAGCGACACAAGAACCGCCGCAGAGCCTCTGGCCCCGCAGGTTGCGCTTTGACTGCGCCGATGGGCGGGTCGAGACGCGCCACCCTTTGTCACTGGAGCGCAGCATCTACAAGGCGACAGGGCGTGTGCCGACCTCACGCCCTATTGGCGACCCTATCGCGCCCGAGCAGATGCTGGATGCGGATCAGAACGCCGATTGCATTGCCAGAATGGCCGCCTGCAGCCCCTTTGCGCCCGGCCCAACCCGCAGTTCATAGCACGGCACCTGTCCGGCCAGTGCCACCATCAGGTCCAGCCGCCCCTGTTGCACAGGCCACAACCCGCTCGCGGTCACACCGATATTGTCGGCCATCAGAGCGGTCAGTGCATCGCCCGCCGACACGGGCCGCAGGCCTGCATCAGTGCCGCGTCGCAATTCGATCAGCGCCAGAACCGGCAGGTTTCGGGGCTCTCGGCGGACCGGGGGCGGTAAACGGCCTTGCGGCACGGACACTTCGTCCCTGTCCGGCCAGGGATGCGGCAGCGCGGGGCGCAACCAGTCCAGCATCGCGGCTGACTGGCGGTGCAGGTTCAGCGCCCGTGGCAGACCCCATGCCGATATCGCGCCGCCCTCATCCGGCCCGATCACGGCGGCATCATCCGCCGCGAACCCGAAACCCGCGCCTGCCAGTGCCAGTGCCGTGGTCGTCTTGCCGGTGCCCGAGGCCGCATGGATCAGCACAAGCCCCTCTGCCCCTGGAGGGAGCAGTGCCGCGCAGTGGATCAGGGTCTGGCTGCTGGCATGCAGGGCTTCTTCCAGTGCGACCATGGCCAGTTCACCCAGCGCCGCCGCCCTGCAGCCCGGCGCGACGGTCAGGACGGCGCTTGCGTCCGGCCCTGTTGCCAGCGCGGCACTGCCTGCGATCAGCAGATGCCGCCGGTCAGGTGTCCGCCAGAAATCCAGCACGATCCCTTCGCGTTCGGATTGTTCCGCGCCGACCCCGGCGGGCGGCGCATCCGGCACATCCCCGCCCCGGACACGCAAGGCAAACTGAACGCGCCCCGTCGCCTCTGGCGGGGCCAGAAATTCGGCCAGCGCGTTGCCCAGCAAGGCGTCGGGATCATCCAGCACCATCAGGCCATGGCGCAGATCAACGGCCTGTCTGGTCATGCGGTCTGTGCCGGGTAGCTGACAAGATCGACCATGCCCGGCCCCTTGGTCCCGATCAGGGGCTGCCCGTTGAGGCACACCCAGCAATGTGTGCGCGCAACCCCGCCTTGCGTGAGGGAGGATTGTTCAAGGGCATAGCGCAACTCTGGTTGATGCCCTGCCATGCGCAGAAAGCGAAACCCCAGCAACCCCAGCCGGAAACAGCGCCGCTGGCGCATCAGGATCGGGTGCTTGCAGGCCCGTCGCACCCAATGGGCGATGGTTTCGGGCGCAACGCCCTGCCAGCGCGGCACGGGGCCGACATTTGCATAGGCATGGCAGATGGACAGATCATCCGTGGCCACGCGAAACGGCAGGCGGCGCGCTTCCAGCCACAGTTCTGCCCGTAACAGCGCCCGATGCATCAGATCACGCTGCTTCGACCACGACACCTTCGGCGCGCAGATATTCCAGCAATTCTGCCAGATCGGCCTTCAGCACGTCGGGGGAAACGTCATATTCGCCTACCATATCGGCTGTGATCTGGCCAAGCGACACGGCCCCGTCCATGCGCGACAGCAGGTCGATGGCCGTTTCGTTGCAGGTGTAAATCTGGCCAGTGGTGACCATGAGAATGACCCCCTCGCGCGACACGGCCCGCAAGGTGGCATCGGGGTGCAGTGACAGCACCGGGTCTTTGGACAGCGACATATCGTCAATCCCTAACGTCGGTGATCACCCGATGCAACTACGCTAATGTCAAGCTGGTGGTTTGACAGATACGGGGGCAGCCGCCGTCACAGATGCAAGCGACCCTGCCGGGCGGACGGACGGTTTGGTGTAGGGTTTTGCGGCGGGTTTCATGGTGAAGACTCTCCGGTTAGGTGGTTAAGTCCTAGTGTCGCAGGCCGACAAGATGGCCCGCCTCTCGGTTACCCGGCCTTGGATACAGACGCAGCCGTTCCGCGAGACAGCAACCCGGCAGACCTGACGGACGGTTTGACATAGGGTTTGGTCACTTTGTTCATGGCTGTCAACTGACGGTTGCCGCGCGGGATACTTTTGACGCGGCCGTCACCTGCGCCAACGAGCCTGCGCGTGCCACCTGAGGTTTGACATAGGGTTTCGTAACTTTGTTCATTGTGAGCTCCCTTCAACTCTGAGTCAGATGCGCAGGAAAACACAATCAACTTCAACGGACAAGACCAAAACCTGCGCTGAGGCTGCGTGTCACACTGGGCGGACCGCAGATCTGTCGCGTTATGGCGGGTGCCCGCCGACAGGGCGACCCGCTGGCGCTTGCGGTGCTCTGCAACATATGGTCCCTGCGGCGCGCACGCGTTTTCGCAAAAACCCGCCGGGCCGGGTCGCTGCACTGGACATCTGCGCGCAGGTCCAGTTTTGTCAGGGGCACCTAACCAGCCACGCTCATGAAAGGTGTCACGCCCCTATGACCGACTTGCCCTTTCTCTGGTTATTGCCCGAAACGGCCTGCCTGCATGACATGCGCAGCGGGCGCAGCCTGTCGGCCAGCGAATTGCGCGCGCGCGTTCTGGCCCGCGCCCATAC
>SKRW01000280.1 GCA_007118295.1 Paracoccaceae bacterium
CTGCCCCGCTTGTCGGCGTATTTCAACTGGTTGCCGAAGTTCTTGGGGTTGCCCAGATACATTTCCGCGCGGATGCCAGCCGCGCGTAAATCGTTGACCATGCCCATGTAATCGGCCATGCGGGTGCGGTCCATGACGGTGACGACAACCGGCCCCTGCGCAGTATCGTCCAGCCGCCCCTTGGCCGCGAGGGCCGCCAGCAGCCGGTCCACCCCGATGCTGACGCCCGTGGCGGGCACGGCCTGCCCGGTGAAGCGCTTGACCAGATCGTCATAGCGCCCGCCCCCCGCGACACTCCCGAACTGGCGCGGGCGGCCCTTTTCGTCGGTGATCTCGAAGGTCAGTTCGGCCTCGAAAACGGGGCCTGTATAGTAGCCGAGGCCGCGCACGACCGAAGGGTCGATAACGATGCGGTCAGGGCCGTAGCCTTGGGCTTCAAGAAGGGATGCAATTTCTTCGAGTTCTGCAACACCCTCGGTTCCAATCACAGAATCTGAAAAGAGCAGTTTGAGATTTGCGATTGTTTGCTTATTGTCCTTGCCCCGCGACTCCATGAAGTTCAGTATCCTTTGAGCATCATTCGGCTTCAATCCAACACCGTCAATTTTAGCGCCGGACTGGTCAGTGCGGCCAGTTGTCAAGAGCTCAATAACCCCATCGCGACCAACTTTGTCGAATTTGTCGATCGTTCGAAGTATGGCGTCTTTTGAAACAAACCCAAGATCTGCTATCGGAGTACTGAGCGCGTCATCTAGGTTCTCAAATTTCTTGGACCCCTCCGTGCGTAGACCTTCGATTATCCCGTCCAACACCTTGCGGTTATTCACCCGGATCACATAATCGCCGCGCTCGATCCCCACGGCCTCCAGCGCATCCGCCAGCATCGCGCAAATCTCGGCATCCGCCGCCACTGACGCCGCGCCCACCGTATCCGCGTCACATTGATAAAACTGCCGGAACCGCCCCGGCCCCGGCTTTTCATTGCGCCAGACAGGCCCCATCGCAAAGCGCCGGTAAGGCGTCGGCAGGTCATTGCGATGCTGCGCCGCGACCCGCGCCAAGGGGGCCGTCAGGTCATAGCGCAGCGCCAGCCAGTCGCCATCTTCCTCCCAGGCGAACACGCCCTCATTGGGTCGGTCCACATCGGGCAGGAACTTGCCCAAAGCCTCGACCGTTTCCACGGCAGAGGTTTCCAACGCATCGAAGCCGTAGCGATGATAAACGGCTGCAATCTTGTCCAGCATGGCCTTGCGCGCCGTCACTTCCGCGCCGAAATAGTCGCGAAACCCCTTGGGTGTTTCGGCCCTGGGCCGTCTGGGGCCCTTGTCTTTCGCCATGATGCGCGCCCTCCTTGGCCCATGCGGGCCTTCGCTTAGCCCAAGGGGCGCGCAGGGGCAAGCCCGCTCGCCCTGCCCCGCCTGACACCGCATCATCTGGGGGCACCGAAGCAGCAGCCCACAATATCCTGCTTATCCACAGACCACCCACAGGCTTATACAATTTGCGCGTCTGCCCCGAATCCGTTAGGGTATACGCAACAAGAACCGGGCAGTGCAGCAGGGGCAGAGATGAACGAGATCACCGCGATCCGAAGCCAGAATAACGACCAGATCGACGGCCTGCCCCATAATATCGAGGCAGAGCAACAGCTTCTTGGCGCAATCCTCGTGAATAACGATGTCCATGACCGGATCGCGTCGCTGGTCAAGGCCGAGCATTTCTTTGACCCGGTCCACCAGCGCATCTTCGAGATTGCCAGCGCGCGCATCCACAAGAACGCGCTTGCCTCGCCCGTCACGCTCAAGGCCTTCATGGAAGAGGACGAGGGCCTCAAGGAACTGGGCGGTCCGGCCTATCTCGCGCGCATTGCCGCCGCCGCGATTTCGGCCTATGCCGCGCGCGATTACGCACAGATGATCTATGACCTTGCCGTGCGGCGCGACCTGATCCGTCTGGGGCAGGATATCGCCGCGCAGGCGGCAAAGATGGATGTCGCCTCTGAACCCAAAGAGCAGATCGTCGAGGCCGAACAACGCCTTTACAAACTGGCCGAACAGGGCGTGGCAGAACGCGGTTTCCAGAGCTTCCTCAAGGCGGTAACGGACGCCGTGAACATGGCAAATGCCGCCTATCAGCGCGATGGCGGGCTTGCGGGCATTTCCACCGGGCTGATCGATCTGGACAAGAAACTCGGCGGGTTGCACCCGTCCGACCTGATCATCCTCGCCGGGCGCCCGTCGATGGGCAAGACCTCGCTGGCCACCAATATCGCGTTCAACATCGCCAAGGCGTATCGGCACGGTCTGCGCCATGACGGCTCCGAGGGCGCTGTCGATGGTGGTGTTGTGGGGTTCTTCAGCCTCGAGATGTCGGCCGAACAGCTTGCCGCCCGTATCCTCTCCGAGGCGGCCGAAGTGCCCAGCGAACAGATCCGCCGCGGCGACATGAGCGAGGATGAATTCCGCCGCTTTGTCGAGGCCGCCAAATCGCTGGAATCCAGCCCCCTCTATATCGACGACACGCCCGCGCTGCCCATCGCGCAGGTTGCGGCGCGCGCGCGCCGCCTGAAACGCACGCATGGGCTGGATGTGCTGATGGTGGACTATCTGCAGCTTTTGCGCGGCATGTCCAAGGAAAGCCGGGTGCAGGAAGTTTCCGAGATCACGCAGGGACTCAAGGCCATCGCCAAGGAACTGAACATCCCGGTCATTGCACTCTCGCAGTTGTCGCGTCAGGTGGAATCGCGCGAAGACAAGCGTCCGCAACTGTCGGACCTGCGCGAATCCGGCTCGATCGAGCAGGATGCCGATGTGGTCATGTTCGTCTATCGCGACGAATACTACCGCGAGCGTGAGAAACCCGCCGATGATGATCTGGAAAAGATGGGGGCCTGGCAAGCCAAGATGGAATCTGTGCATGGCAAGGCCGAAGTCATCATCGGCAAGCAGCGTCACGGCCCCATCGGCACAGTCGAACTCAGCTTCGAAGGCCGGTTCACCCGGTTCGGCAATCTGGTCAAGCCGTGGCAACAAGGTCAGGATTTCTGATCGCATGATCACGGGCGTGAACCATATCACGCTTGTGGTCGCCGACCTGCCCCGCGCGCGCGCCTTCTACTGCGACAGGCTGGGTCTGACGCTGCGCGCGCAAGGCCCGCGCATGGCCTATCTCGAAGCCGGCAACCTGTGGCTATGCCTTGAGCTTGGCAGCCCCGCACCGCGCCATGACGACAGCCACATCGCCCTGTCCTGCGCGCCGTCGGATTTCGCGTACCTGTCAGCGCGGCTCAGGGACATACCCCAGTGGAAGATCAACCGCTCCGAGGGCGCGTCGCTCTATATCCTCGACCCGGACGGGCACAAACTCGAAATCCATATCGGCACGCTGGCATCCCGGCTCGCGCATTACCGCAAGACCCGGCCCCAAGACGTGCAGATCTTCTGATTTCATCTTTGCAGAAATATCCCGGGGGGAGGGACCGAAGGGACCGGGGGGCAGCGCCCCCCAAACCCGGCCTGAACCGGGTGCAGCGCCCGATCTGCTTACATCGCCTTGCGGGCGCGCAAGGCAGCGCCAATTGTGCCATCATCCAGATAATCCAACTCGCCTCCCATCGGCACACCCTGCGCCAGCGCCGTGACGCTGACATCCACGGATGCAAGCGCGTCGGCAATGTAATGCGCGGTTGTCTGTCCATCCACCGTCGCGCCCAGGGCCAGGATCACCTCGCGCACGCCCTCAAGCTGGACACGGTCCACCAGATCAGGGATGCGCAACTCCTCTGGCCCCACAGCGTCCAGCGCAGAGAGCGTGCCGCCCAGCACATGATACCGCCCGCCAAAGGCACGACCCCGTTCCATCGCCCACAGATCGGCGACATCCTCGACCACGCAAATCTCGCCGGTTGCGCGTTTGGGGTCGGTGCAGATCGGGCATATGGGCTGCGCCGAGATATTGCCGCATTGCGTGCAGGTCTGCGCGCTCTGCGCGACCCGCTCCAATGCGCTCAGCAGCGGACGCAGGCTCTGCTCGCGGCGCTGGATCAGGTGCAGCACCAGACGGCGCGCCGAACGCGGACCAAGGCCCGGCAGGCGCGCAATCTGGCCGATCAGCGTCTCGATCTCGTTGGGGGCGTCGGACAAGGCCGGATCACATCGGCGGCATCATGTCGCGTGGCAGGCCAAGGCTTTCGGCCATCTTGCCCATTTCGTCGCGCGAGCGTGTTTCGGCCTTGGTCTGTGCGTCCTTGATCGCGGCAAGGATCAGGTCCTCGACCACTTCCTTGTCATCCGCGTTAAAGATCGAGGGGTCAATCTCCAATGCGGTCAACTCGCCCTTGGCCGTGGCCGTGGCCTTGACCAGCCCGGCCCCGGATTCGCCGGTGACGGTGATGGATTTCAGGTCCTCCTGAAGCTGGGCCATCTTGCCCTGCATTTCCTGGGCGGCCTTCATCATCTTGGCCATGTCGCCCATTCCACCTAAACCTTTCAGCATGTTGTCAGCCTTTCTTCATGTGTCTTCAAAAGGGTCCCAATCGGGATCGATCTCATCCGTATTCTCGGGCAGGGCCGCGGCTGCGGCCTCGCTTTCGGCGGGGCGCAGGTCGCGGACTTCGCGGATGCGGGCATTGGGGAAAAGCTGGAACACTGCCGCGACAACCGGGTTGTGCAAGGCCGCTTCGGCCTTGCGGTCGCGGGCGCTGCGCCTTGCCTCGGCCAGAGTCGGCCCGCCCCCTGCTGCGACCGACACCCCCCAGCGCACCCCGGTCCAGCCCTGCAGGCGCGCGGCAAGGCGCGCGGCCAGATCGGGCGCGGCCCCCTCGGTGGGTTCGAACTCGATCCGACCGGGGCTGTAGCGCACCAGCTTCAGACAGGTCTCGACCTCGACCAGCAACGCCATGTCGCGCCGTTCGCGGATCAGGGCCACCACATCGTCGAACTGCGCATACCCGGCAAGAACCGGAGCGGCCCCGGCCAGTGCTGTTGCAGCCCCGTTCTGGGTGTCGGCACCCTGCCCCCCCCCACCACCAGCGCGTCCGGCAGCCCGCGACGACCCACCGGGCCCTGCCGCAGGGGTGTCTGGCTTGCGGGCAGCACCGCCCCCCGGTTTGCCCCCCGGTCCGCCATCAGGCGTATGCGCGTGCCATTTGCGCAGAATGTCTTCGGGACTGGGCAGATCCGCCACATGGGTCAGGCGGATGATCGCCATTTCGGCGGCCATCATCGCGTTGGGCGCATTCGCAACTTCTTCGAGCGCTTTCAGCAGCATCTGCCAGGTCCGCGTCAGCACCCGCATCGGCAGGGCCTGCGCCATGGCCGCACCCCGGTCCCGTTCCTCGGGGCTGAGGGTGGGGTCGTCGCTGGCCTCGGGCGTGATCTGGGTCACGCTCAGCCAATGGGTAATCTCGGCCAGATCGCGCAGCACGGCCATGGGGTCGGCCCCATCGGCATA